>NZ_JBXWKZ010000015.1:0-56794 GCF_058191515.1 Staphylococcus sp. CoH_129_LAB_1
CCCCTGTAAAATACAGAGAATTAGCAGCCTAGAACATAGTGTTTTTATTAAGTTCCCATTTTAAGGGTTCAGTGCCATTTTCAAGGTCCTTTTTTAATTATTGTTCTGCTTTTTCAGCATTGCGTCTATTTTTACGTTTTTCTAAAATATCAGATTCATAGTCTTTTTGTTGATATTCAATATATTCTTTTAGTCGATGTTTATTTGGTTGTAACGTTAAACCGAGGAACTTACGTTCTTGGTTAGCATCTTTATAGAAACTAATCATCATCAATATAACTACAAAGGAGAATGGTAATGCACTAATAATTGCAGCACTTTGAAGCGCACCTAAAGCTTCTGCACCATTTCCTCCACCTGCTAATATTAAAATAAAAGCAATAAGTGATTGAGCAATACCCCAAGTTACTTTAACCACATTAGATGGTTCTAATGAGCCATATGATGTTTGCATACCTAATACAAATGTTGCTGAATCGGCTGATGTGATAAAGAATGAACCGATTAATACAAGTGCAACAAGTGATAATACTATTCCTAAAGGTAAATGATTAAATACACCAAAGAGTTGAGTTTCTGCTGACATCTTGAATAGCTCAGGGTGTTTTTTACCAGTTTCAATACCTAATACGCCAAATACACTGAACCATAAGAAACTTACTAAAGCTGGAACAAGTAATACACCTGAAATAAATTCGCGAATTGAACGTCCTTTAGATACACGGGCAATAAATACACCTACGAATGGACTCCAACTTAGCCACCAACCCCAATAATAAAGTGTCCATGATGACATCCATTCTCTTTTTTGGGGATTTAGAGCTGCTGTATCAAAACTATTAAATAAGAATGTATTAAACAAGCTACCAATTGAACTTGTAAACATATTTAAAATTAAAACAGTTGGTCCTACGATTAAAGCAACAATCATTAATATTGTACCTAATCCAATATTTGCATTACTTAGATATTGGATACCTTTACTTAAACCAGACCAAGCACTTGCAATGAATAGAATTGTTACTACAACGATGATGATAGATTGTACCCAAACATTATTAGGCACGCCGAATAAATAGTTTAAACCACCGTTAATTTGTAGTGCTCCCATACCTAATGATACCGCTACACCAACGACAGTGGCGAATACAGATAATACATCTATTATAGTACCAATTGGACCTTCTACTTTATTTCCAAGTAATGGACGTAATGTTCTAGAAATTAGTCCAGGTTCTCCTTTTCTAAATTGAGCATAGGCCAAAGCAAGTGCTACGACACCATAAACTGCCCAAGCATGAAAGCCCCAATGGAAAAAAGTAGAACGAAGTGACTCAGTAAAAGCTTGAGTTGTCTTCGGATCTGCTGTAGGAGGCGCTGCAAAATGAGACATTGGTTCTGCTGCACCATAGAATACTAAACCGATTCCCATACCAGCACTAAAGAGCATAGCAAACCAAGAAAGTGTGTTAAATTCTGGCTTGTCCTCTGGTTTACCCAATTTCAATTTTCCAATCGGACTAAAAATTAAAAAGATACAAAAGAACACAATAATTGTAGTTAGTATCAAATAATACCAACCAAGTTTATCAGTAATCCATCCACTTATTGAACTAGTAATTGAATTGAATTGTTCTGGAAGAAAAGCCCCAATTATTACAATAATCGCTACAATAATAGAACTATAGATAAATACTGAGGAAAACTTCTTTCCTTTTTTACTTGTTTCAGAAGAAGAATTCATAACTAATAATAACTCCCTTCACTCTATTAAATTTTTACAGAACAGAAAAAATAATCAATTATATATAATTTATAATTAATTTATTTTTCAAAAAGCTACTTTATAGGATAACAAACGTTCTATTTTTAATCAAATTTCATTAATTTAAATATTTACTAATTTATTTATTTTTTGTATAATATATTTTATAATTTTTAAATATGAAGGAGAATATTATGCTGAAAGAGTTTAAAGAATTTGCATTTAAAGGAAATGTTTTAGATTTAGCGATTGCTGTAGTCATGGGAGCTGCATTTAATAAAATCGTATCATCTTTAGTTACTTATATTATTATGCCATTAATAGGTAAACTCTTTGGTTCAGTAGATTTTGCTAAAGAGTGGCAACTCTGGGGTATTAAATACGGTCTCTTTATTCAATCAATCATTGATTTTATTATCGTCGCTTTTGCATTATTTATTTTCGTTAAAATTGCGAATACAATTATGAGAAAAGAAGAACCAGAAGAAGAAATCGATACAAATACAGTATTACTTACAGAAATTCGTGATCTTTTAAAAAACAAATAACTAAAACTATAAAATGAGAGGCTGGGACATAAAGTTTCTGGATAAGTGGAAAAAGACAATTTCTATTGAATAATATAGAAATTGTCTTTTTTATAATTTTTTTGATTATTTTCAGCTCGTCGAGCTGCTACTTTTCTTATATTAAGTGCCATTAATACAAATCCTAGTTCTCTTTTGGCTTTATTTATCCCTCGAACGGACATTCGAGTGAAACCCAAAATAGCCTTCATAAATCCAAAAACAGGCTCCACATCAATTTTTCTTTGACTGTAGATGGTTTTTGTTTTTGGTTCTGAAAGCTTTTTATTAATTTGGGCTTTAAAATATTCCCAATTATAATTTTTCATTATTTTTTTATTCGTTTTTGAATTGAATTTCATGCATTGGTGTTTCAGAAGACATTCTGAACAATCATCACATTCATATAATTTGAAGTCTCTCTTAAATCCATATTTATCATGACGATAGGCATATCTTTTAAAACCCAATCGCTTAATAGTTGGGTTTGCTACCATAATCTTCGTCAGCTACAATATATTCAGGTAAATGACCGTAGATCTTTTGAATTGAATTTAAAAATGGTAGCATCGTTCTTGTATCAGTCGGATTTTGATACACACTATAAGATAAAATAAATTGAGAATTTGTCGCTATTTGTAAATGATATCCTGGTTTGAGTTGTCAATTTTTCATATGATCTTCTTTCATTCTCATAAATGTAGCATCATGGTCTGTTTTAGAATAACTATTTCTATCCTTTAAAATAGATTTTGGGACGTCGTATTTATGCTTTCGCCCAGAGTAATCATTAATTTGCTTTTTGTATTGTTTAATTTTAGTTCTTTTGAGCCGTATTTGTTTTCTTATTTTAGTACATTTTTCATTATCGATATGTTGATTTAAATCTTCGATTTCTTTATCCAAATGACTACCAATCAAATCTATTTCTTCTTTTTTACATATAAATACAAAATATTTTGGCGAGACTCTTGTGGGAATAGGACAAGCTAATGACTACAGGCTGAAGCTATCCCCTAAGGAAGCGTGCCAACAATACGTAGTATTGTAAATAAAGACGCCAGTAAATGAATTTATAATACACTCATTTACTGGCTATTTTGCTAGAAATTATGTTCTAGCCTCATTTTTAATATATTGGCAATCGATGATTGAATTGAAAATGTACTTATACCAATCTTTTTTCAATTCTATGGTGTCCTTAGTAAAGAGAATTTTATAGAGAAAATCTACGTTCAACACAAGATAGAGTCGGACAATGAATTTAAAATGACTTTTATTAAACTGCCTTAATTATTATTTCCATTTAAATTTTGTGGAGCTTTGATATTGATTGGTATTTACTTCGAGTATTAATGGGATTCGTTGTTTTAATTCACTCACATGAGAGATAATACCCACCATACGTCCAGAAATTTTTAAATTTAATAATGTATCAAGAGAGGTTTCTAGAGTTTCTTGATCAAGTGTTCCAAATCCTTCATCAATAAACATTGATTCTAACGTAATTCCCCCAGATTCTTGTTGTACGACTTCACTTAATCCTAATGCTAAAGC
Source organism: Staphylococcus sp. CoH_129_LAB_1 (assembly GCF_058191515.1). Lineage (NCBI taxonomy): Bacteria > Bacillati > Bacillota > Bacilli > Caryophanales > Staphylococcaceae > Staphylococcus > Staphylococcus sp. CoH_129_LAB_1. Next base: position 3,889 of record NZ_JBXWKZ010000015.1, read on the forward strand.
AAGTGATGCCTGAAACGTTTCGCCTCCAGATAGTGAACTAATATGTCTTGACTTATTAGAATATAAATCAAATACCTCGATTTCTAATCCACTATATCCTTGTGATACTGATTCACTTCGTTTAAGCTGATATCTTCGACCGCTCATTATATCTAATCTAATATTCGCTTGATATATAATTCTTTCTAAATAATAAATTAATACATAGTTTTCAAGGGATAATTTTTGTTGATTCTTTCCTGATAAAACTTCAGATAAATTAAAAATTTGTTGTTGTTCTTTCAATTCTTCATCTAAATAGTGAATATGTTCTTCAATTTTTTCAAATTTTTCATCATTCTTCTTAATTTTATATTGTATTGAGGCAACGTCATTAACACACTGATTATATTTTTCTTCGATATGTTTTTTTTGTATTTCAAGATTAGTTATATTTTCAAGCTTTTTTTCACTTGTGAGATGCGTTAAACGTTCAATTTCAACACTATATTTATGTTGTTGCTTATCAAAGTGATTAATTCTTTTTTCAATCTCTTCTTTATCTTGAAGTTCATGCTTCATTTTTTTAATTTCATCTTCGTTTTTTAAACCTAATCGTTTCATTTCTTTTTGAAATGTTGTTGTAAAATAATCTAATTCTTTTTGTAGTTCTTTACTTGTGACTAAATAGTTATCAATATTATTTTTTTCTAAAGTTAGAGTATTTTGATATGATTGCATATTTTTTTTACTATCATCCACGTGTTGATAATACTCATCAACCTCTTTTTGAAGACTAAGGTAATTCGTTTTAAAAGTTTCAATATTTGAATAACCTGTCCCCTTTTCAAAATCTTGAATTAAAGTTCGATTCTGATGTTTTTGAGAAGCTAATTTCTCAACTTTGAGTTCTTGTTGATGCTTTTGTTGTTGTAATGTATTAAATTTTTGTTTTAATTTATCTAATTCTTCTAATTGTTCTTGTAAGTGTACTTTTTTAGACTTTGCATATTGTAGTTTTTCTTTGAGTTGATCAAAATCAATCTTTTTATATACTATCTCACCTAAATCAGATATTTGTCGAGAGAGCAATTCACATGTTGTTTCAATTTTACTTAAATGATGTTTTTTTTCATTAATTTCATTAGAGAGATTACTAAGCAATTGTTGATTTTGATTAATTGTTTCAAAATCAATATGCTGATTTAAAGATTCAATTTCATTTCCACATATTGGACATGTATCACCAATATGTAACGCTGATTGTATTTCTGTAATAAAGGTTTGTTTATCATTTAAGTCAATATTTTGTTTATCAATTGTTTCTAACTGATAATTAAGTGTTTCAATATCTTCTTTTAAATTTTGCACCTCTTCTGAATGTCGATGATATTGTTCTTTTAATGAAACTTGCTTTTCATAATTATTTTTTAAAACCTGTTGTTCATCTAATTGCTTTTGTAATTGATATATTTTTTCAGTAAGCACATCAATAGCTTTATTATCCACTTTATAACTATCAATGGATTTACTCATTTTATGTTCTTTATCAATCAATTTCTCTTGCTCTTTCATCATTTCATTATAGTTATGAATAATATGTTCTTGCTCTTTAAACGCTTGTTGATATTTATTCAAATAATTATAAAAGGGCTTCGATTGTTCTAAACTCTCACTTTTTAAATGATATGAATCACTCATCTTGTCTAATTGTTTACTTTCTTCTTCCAGCATGTTTATTTTATTATTTAATTGCAATATTTTATTTTCAGTTTCTATTATTTTGGTTTTTATTGTTTGATATTTTTCTTCTTTAAAGCGTTGTTGATCATATAAATTAAACAGCATGCTAGCATCATTTAATTGATTTAATTTTACTTTTAATGCACTTATGTCCTCAATTTGTTCATCTAACTGATGTTTTAATTGATGATATTCTTTCAATTCACTCAGTTGTTGTTCTAACGTTTTATTTAAATCAATACGTTTTGTTATAGAAAGCAATTGTTCGTTTTGTTCATTTTTTAGATGCAGTCTTTTTTCTTCGATTTGATGACCTATTGCTCTAAAGTCTGGAATAGTCTGTATTAATTCTTGAGTTTTCATATGGTGAATTTGTTTAAATTGAATTAATTGCTCATCATCAAATGCTTCGATATCTTCCCATAGTAATTTTATTTGATTGTATCTTTTTTCAATTTGTTTTTTCTCTTCTTTCACTTCATTTTGGAGAAGTTTTTGAATTTCTTCAAAACGTATACTATTAAATAAAGTTCTTAATATCCCCTGTTTATCCGTACTTTTAGATACTAAGAATTTTTTAAATTCACCTTGCGGAAGAATAAATAGCTGTCTAAATTGTTCAGCATTAACTCCTAGTAATGATTTAATATATTGATTTCCAGCGCTAATTTTACTTTCTCTTAATTCGTATGTATTACTTTCAGAATCATATTCATACACGTCTAGTTTCCCAGGTGTCTGACTAGTATTTCCTTCTTTAGTAAAAGCACCTTGGCGAAAAATTTTGAAATATTTTTCATTGAGTTGAAACTCATATTGAACCCACATAGGAGATTTCGCTTCTGCAAAATGACTTCTTAATTCCGCTTCACTTCTGCCTTCTGTAGAAGCTTTTCCAAATAATGAAAATACAATTGCATCAAATATCATGGTTTTTCCTGAACCTGTTTTACCACTAATTAAAAAAAGTTGATCATCTTTAATTTGAGTAAAATCAATAGTCTCATGTAAAAATGGGCCAAAATTATTTAATGTTAATTTTACCGGTTTCATTTTAGTCCTCCTTGTTCAATACCAAATTTATTAGTGTATTCATTTTTTCTTCTTGATACTTTGTCATCTCATTATCTGTAATCATCTTATAAAATTGTTTAATAATGGTTTGGTCGTCTTGTCGTTGTATTTGTGCCTGATGCAAAGACCCCTCTTTTTCAAAAGTTATATTGCTAAGCGCAAGAGTATTTGTGAATATTTGTTTTAAATGGATCATTGGATCACTAATATGCGACATATTTTTAAGTTTAAAATGTATATAATTATCTTTATTTTTAGGTTGAATATGTCCTTGAATCACTTCATTATATTCTCCCTCAACCACTTCAAGCTCTCTTAAAGGTTTAAGTTGAACAAACGTTGTTGATAGGTCATTTTTATCTTTAATTATCAAGCGCTTATACCCCTTAGGCTGGTTTACTTCTGAAAATGAATACTGTAATAATGAACCAGAATAATCAATGATATCATCTTTAATACTAAATGGATGATGCAAATGTCCTAATAACACTTTATCAAACACTTTAAAGCAAGATTTAGTAACACTTTCAACAGTTCCAATTGTTAAAGGTCTTTCTGAATCCGACGTTTTCCCCCCATTTATTGTTAAATGACCAATTAAAATATTTATTTTTTCTTCATTCAAATTTTTTGCTATATAATCAATACATTTTTCCGTTGCTTGTTGATAGGTTTGAATAGATGAATCTTCAAAAAATTCTTTTACTTCACTGATAGTAGCAAACGGAAGTACATAGAAATGCACATCATCAAATACAATAGGCTGATTCATATCTTTTAACTTCGTACGAATAAAAAGTTTTGAATGTTCAAACCATGTAGCACCATAATTTAACCGTTCTTTACCATCGTGATTACCATTAGAAATAATAGTAGGGATATTCATATCTATATTAATAGTACGAATAGTATTTTCAAAAAGATGAATTGTTTCTTTACTTGGATAAGTTGTATCGTAAATATCACCAGAAATCACAACTACATCTGGTCGTTCATTTTTTAAACATTGAATAAATTTGGCTAAAATAAATGATTGATCTTCAAGAAATTGTTTTCCATTAAGTATCTTTCCTAAGTGCCAATCTCCAGTATGTATAATCTTCATAAAATTCCCCTTACTTTTTTAAGAAATATAATTAATTTTCAAAAAAGAGCGAGATTGAATTCCCAATGAACTCATATACTCGCTCTAAATTTCAATTCAATTTAATATCAAAATGTTAATATATTCTATTTATTTTTAGATAACCCAATACTTTAAATCTCAATTATGAAACTAGAGATTTTTTAACTTTTTTATATTTATATAACATGGCTAAACGCCAAGGCACAATCATACTAAACGCCAATAAAAAGAACATACCACCAATTTCTCCTGGATCAATAGAACTACTAATAAATATTTTTATGATTGTTCTAATAATTAAAAGAGAAATTAAAATGATTGGAAATGCTTTTGATCGTTTCATATATATCTCAGTACCTTGAACTTCAAAATGACTTGTCCAAATCAACACTGATGAAAATACTACACCTAAAATAATAGATTCTAATATTTCAAATCCCGTTAATCTAAAATATGGGATGACATACATCAATGCCCCTGTTGACATAAAAATAGGCGGTAAAATGATTTTCTTTTCATTTACAGGGAATTTTTGTGCTTTCATACGAATAACTATAACAGCAATCCCCATAAACAATGCAAATACTATCGAAAAAACTAAATATGCCAAGTTTACACCTTCTTATATTCACAAAACTAAAATTTTAATATTATTATAATCCTTAAATACCCCAACTAAAAATGTTTTACAACAAAAACAAAGGATTGTAAACCCTCATGGCATACAATCCTTTAATAACTATTATTTTTTTGAACTCTTCATGTTTTGATCCATGTTTTTGTTCATCATCGTCATCATTTGATTGATTTTCTTTTGAGACGGTTTTTGTCCCATTTGCATCATCATCATACGTAACATTTCTTCATTGATAGGTGGGTTTTTTTTCAAATAGTCCATCATATATTTTCTTGCTAAGAAGAAACCACCAACTAGTCCGATGATTAGTGCTACAATGATTAATAAAATTGCTAACCAAGTTGCCATTGTTTCACCCACTTTCTATATCCTACTGAATTTTACTAAATAACTATCTTGATTTCAAGAGTTAGTTTTAGAATAAAATCACTTATCTTTTATATTAACAAACTGTTTAGTACGAATACTAATATTTGTAAACAACTTCATATAAAGTGATATTTACATAATAAAAAAGAGTAGGTAAGAATCCTCATTTTGAATTCATTTCCTACTCCCTCTACGTTGACTAAATCATGATATTAAAAAGTACGTATTTGATTTAAAATATTTTCTTTAGTAAAGCCATATTTTTCAACAACTAAGTCTCCAGGTGCACTGGCACCAAAACCATCAATTCCAATGACTTTACCTTCAGTTCCTACATATTTATGCCAGCCTAGTGGTGAAGCCATTTCAATTGCAACACGTTTAGTCAATTCTTTTGGAATAATTGATTCTTTATACTCGTCTGATTGTTGTTCAAAAGCGAACCAGTTTGGCATAGAAACTACTCTTACACCTTTACCTTGTTTATCTAAATCTTTTGCTGCTTCAATCGCTAAGCTTACTTCTGAACCCGTTGCTAACAATAGGTATTCAGGTTTAGTTTCAGTTTCAAATACAACATATGCACCTTTACGAACACCTTTTTCAACAGTTTCTTCGTCTACATCTAAATAAGGAAGATTTTGACGAGTTAGAACTAAAGATGTTGGAGTTTGTTCAGATTCTAATGCAACTTCCCACGCTACTCTTGTTTCATTACCATCTGCTGGACGAATTACGTTCATATTTGGAATAGCTCTTAGCCCTGCTAACTGTTCAATAGGTTCGTGCGTTGGACCATCTTCACCTACAGCTATTGAATCATGCGTGAAGATAAATGTTGCATTCAATCCCATAATTGCAGATAAACGTAATGCTGGTTTTAAGTAATCACTAAACACAAAGAATGTAGCAGCGTAAGGATGTAGGCCACCATGTGCTGCCATACCATTTACTGCTGCACCCATAGCAAATTCTCTTACACCAAACCAAATATTCTTACCTTCTGGCGTATTAGAATTGTAATCTTTAGCTTCTTTAACATTTGATTTATTAGATCCTGCTAAATCTGCAGAACCACCAAAGAATGAAGGAACAGATTTGCTAATTGCTTGAATAATTCCTCCAGAATCCGCACGTGTAGCTGCATTATGATCACTGCCGAATTTCGGTAAATCATCTTTATAATTTTTAGGTAATTTACCACTAATTGCTAATTTAAATTCTTCAGCTAATTCTGGATATTTTTCTGCATAAGTTTCTAATTTTTCTTTCCACTCATCCTCATGCTCATTTGCACGTTTTAACATTGTTGTTTGGAAAATTTCATATACTTCTTCTGGAACATTGAAACGTTTTTCTGGATCTAATCCATATGCTTCAAATGTAAGTTCTCTTTCATCCGCACCAAGTGGAGATCCGTGAACACCATTTGTACCACTAACGTTTGGCGCACCATAACCGATGATTGTTTTAACTTCAATCATAGTAGGACCATTTTGTTGTTTAGCTTTAGTAATAGCATTATCAATTTCTTCTAAATTGTTACCATCTTTTACTAAAATATGGTTCCATCCGTAACTTTCAAAACGTTGTTTTACATCTTCAGAGAAAGCTTTGTTAAGTTCACCATCAAGTGAAATATCATTTGAGTCGTATAAGACAATAAGTTTATCTAATTGATTATGACCAGCAAATGAAGCTGCTTCATGGGAAATACCTTCCATTAAATCTCCATCTGAAGCTAACACGTAAGTATAGTGATCTACAACTTTAATGTCATCTTTATTAAATTTGCCACCTAAATGAGTTTCAGCTAAAGCCATTCCTACAGACATAGCAAATCCTTGTCCTAATGGGCCTGTTGTGACTTCAACACCATCAGTATGACGGAACTCAGGATGACCAGGTGTTTTAGAACCCCATTGTCTGAATTGTTTTAATTCCTCTAATTCTAAGCTTCCAGAAACATGTAATAAACTGTAAAGTAAAGCAGAGCCATGACCTGCAGATAAAATAAATCTATCTCTGTTAAAGTAGTCTTTAGATTGTGGATTAAAGTTTAAATGGCGAGTCCAAAGTGTGTAGGCCATTGGTGCAGCTCCCATAGGCAGACCAGGATGACCCGAATTTGCTTCTTCAATCGCATCAATACTTAGTGCACGAATCGTATCAATAGCTAATTGATCTTTTTCATTAAACATCTTACATACTTCCCTTCTAGTATTAATCATCTTTTTTATATTATAACTTAAAAATATAGTAAATGATAAGATTATAATTTTAATGATTAAAATATAGTTAACTATTGATTATGCTTTTTACTTTCTTGGATTTTTTTGAGTTTCTCCGGCGTTACATCATTGCCTTCTGGATCAATAACTTTTGTGCTTTCAATTTGTTGTTTGAAACCTTTTCTAAAAGAATCTAAATATTGTTTACGTAACTTAGATTGCTCTTTTGCCTCAGCTTCTGTTAGACCTTGTTCTTTTTTCTTCTTAGCTAATTCATTAATTCTATCTATATTCAAATTATTTTCAGACATATAATCACTCTTCCTATTTTAAATTTATTAACATCAATTACCTTATTAAATAAAACTAAATAAGAGATAAAAATATCAAATATGAATCATTTCTCTCATTCTAAAATAAAGTACTTTTAATATAATAGTTTATATTCCCATTTCTTAAAATCTTTAACTTCTTTTCACCTTATTATTATTTCTAGTTATTGAAAAATACATCTGGATATTCAATTATACCTGACTCTATTTTTAATGCATTTTCTTTTAATTCAATAGCCATTAAAAACTCATCTGGCACTTCAAACGGAGCTTTAAGCTCCCATTTAGATGCTTTTTTAAATCCAAATTTAGGATAATAATTTGAATGTCCCATTACAATTACTGATCCAAAATTTAACGACCTTGCTTTATCTAAAGCAGTTGTTATTAAACGTTTACCTACACCTCTATTTTGATACTCCGGTAAAACAGACACAGGCGCCAAAGCTAATGATGCTTTTTTATTTTCATTATTGATAATAAAAATTTTAGACAACAATATATGACCTATGATTTTTCCATTATATAGCGCAACTAATGATAAATCAGGAATAAATGCATCTGAATTTCTCAAATTTGCAACTAAACTATGTTCATCTTGATCACTATATGGTTCATTTTCAAATGCTTTTTTTACAATTTGCTCAGTAAACTGATAATCTTCTTTTGTTTCTTTTCTAATTATAAAATTCACTATCTCACCTTATCATTTTAAATTTAATGACTAAATAGTATTAACATGAACTATTCAAATCATTTTTATAAAAGCTAAAGATTATTCATTCATAGTCATATAATCTACTTTCTACTATTTTAACATGTCCACCATATTCAACTTAAATATTGACTTGTTCTTTATGATAAAGAAAACAAACTATTATGCTATTATTTTTTAGTTTACACATTTATCAGCTAATCATTGTAAATTCAAAGATATTAGAATGCTAAGACATCATCTAAAATATGTAAGTATATTATTATAATAAAATACCGCAAATTTTACTAAAATCCACGGTATTTTCATATATTTTAATTTTCTAATGTTGATTAAAAACAAAAACTGATAATCCTCAAACTTTATTTAACTAATGCGAACACTTTATAGTCTGTTTGTTCTGTATTATCTTGAACGTCGTTCTTATTATTCTCATTTAAAATCGCTTTTTTCGGGATAGTATGATCAGTGATTTCGTACGTGTGTTCCATATGAGCGTTCTGATATAAATTTATGAAAAACACCAAAAAAACGATGCAAGATACTACTAGAACAGTTATATTTGTAATGATATTACTAGTATGATTACGAAACATTTAACTACACCCCTAGAACATTTGTTTGTATATAAAGTTTAACAGAACGGATGTTCTTAGTCAAGACTATTGCGAACAAATGTTTGTTTAAAAATTTAAAAAATGCTATACTATATTAAAATAAATCTAGGGAGTGCCTATATATGAGAGAATTAACAAAAAGACAAAGTGAGATTTATGACTATATTAAACATGTTGTTCAAACAAAGGGCTATCCGCCAAGTGTAAGAGAAATTGGTGAAGCAGTTGGTCTTGCTTCAAGTTCAACAGTTCACGGTCATTTATCTAGACTAGAAGAAAAAGGTTATATAAGAAGAGATCCTACTAAGCCTAGAGCAATTGAAATTGTTAGTGATCAAAATAATGACATGACTAGAGAAGAAACTATTTATGTTCCTGTTATCGGTAAAGTTACAGCCGGAGTTCCAATTACCGCAGTCGAAAATATAGAAGAATACTTTCCATTACCAGAACATTTAACGTCTACACATAATAGTGATGTATTCATTTTAAATGTTATTGGCGAAAGTATGATTGAAGCAGGTATCTTAGATGGTGATAAAGTTATTGTTAGAAGCCAAACTATTGCTGAAAATGGAGATATTATCGTAGCAATGACTGAAGATGATGAAGCTACTGTAAAACGCTTTTTCAAAGAAAAAAATCGATATCGTTTACAACCAGAAAATAGTGCTATGAGTCCTATATATTTAGATAATGTAACAGTTATCGGTAAAGTCATTGGTCTATATAGAGAATTGTAGTTTATATCTTTTTCGTTACGTTAAAATCTCTTATATATGTTTAATATATAAAAAACTAGAAGCGCATAGCCGCTTCTAGTTTTATTTTTTATTTAAAATCTCTTTTACTTTATCAAGTATGTCTTTTTTCTTATTTTTCTTTGTAGGCATAATATCAACTTCCTTGCAAAAAGAAAATACCCCTATATACTATAAATCAAACATTATCCTGTGTAGTTTTCTGTCCAAAATGGTTGTCGATGATTATTAAAATCTACACCTACACCTAATGTATTAACGTGCGTATTTAAAATATTTTCCCGGTGTCCTAGAGAATTCATAAGTCCTTCGTGAGCATAAATACTACTTTGTTGACCATAAGCTAAATTTTCGGCAGCAGTATTAAATTGAATACCATCACGTTTCATTCTATCGAAAGGTGAATGACCATTTAAATCAGTATGATCAAAATAATTATTTTTAACCATATCTTCACTATGTTTTCTTGCAGTATTAGATATTTTTTTAGAATAATCCAATGTATTTAATCCGTGTTGTTTTCTTTCTGCATTAACTAAATCAAAATTTTGATATTCAAAGCTTTTTTCTAGCGTTGTAGATGGTGCACCATATTGCTTTTGTAATCGATTTTCCATTGATTCACTCACTTGCAATAAAGCTGTTAAGTTATTTTGATTATGTTTATCGTAAAATACTGTTGTATAAATATTATCTTTATAAAAAATATCATATTCATTATTTTTTACAACAAAACGATAACGTCCTTTTGCAATTTTATCTACTGGTTTACCAAGACGCTGTTCGACCACCCTTTTAGGAGTATTGTATTTGATTTTAGATTTTGAAGTTATAATATTTTGATTACTAAACAAAGCAGTTACTTTATTATTAATGTAACTTACCATTAAGAAATTTTGATAATCATTATTATAATAAGTATACCATTTTGTACCATATTCATTTGAAGTCACTCTTTTGGGTCGTCCTATCTTACTTTCTACTTCTTTTTGAGACATATTTAATTGAATATTATTAACTGCAAATTCTTGTTTGTTTGGAACCTTAAGTAGGTTATTTTTAGAACTTGTGTCCTCATTCATTAAATATTCTATTTTGTCTCTTACATTATTTTGCAAATTAATAAAAAATTGAGTTTCTTCCATAGGTTTTATAAAGATAAATAACAAAAATATTGCAGTAAATAAAAGAAACTTTTTAATAACATTCACCCACTAAACATGTATTAATCTCTATCGCCATTAAAAATTGAGTTTCTTACAATAACGTAGTCAACTGTAGTTAGTGATTTTAAATCCTTGCCACCTGCATACGAAATCGAACTTTGAAGGTCTTGTTGCATTTCAATTAATGTATCTTGTAATGAACCTTTGTGTTCAACAAACATTTTTTTACCTTCAACGTTTTTATGTTCACCTTTTTGGAATTCAGAAGCACTACCAAAATATTCTTTATAACACTTTCCATCTAATTCAACCGTTTCACCTGGAGATTCTTCATGAGCAGCGAATAATGAACCAATCATAACCATAGTAGCTCCAAATCGAATAGATTTAGCGATGTCTCCATGTGTTCTAATACCACCATCAGCAATTATGGGTTTACGTGCAGCTTTACTACAAATATTTAATGCAGCTAATTGCCATCCTCCTGTACCAAATCCTGTTTTAACCTTTGTAATACATACTCGTCCTGGACCTATACCAACTTTAGTAGCATCTGCACCAGCATTTTCTAATTCTCTTACTCCCTCAGGTGTTCCAACATTACCAGCAATAACAAATGATTGAGGAATATGTTTTTTTATATGCTTAATCATGTTAATAACCGAATTAGCATGACCATGAGCGATATCAATCGTAATATATTCAGGTATTAGGTGCTCAGATTTTAGCTTTTCTATAAATTCAAATTCAGTTTCTTTTACACCAACTGAAATCGAAGCGAAAAGCCCTTTATCTTGCATTTTTTTGATAAATGGAATACGGCTCGCTTCATCAAAACGATGCATAATGTAAAAATAGTCGTTTTCTGCAAACCATTCAGCTAAAGATTCATTCATAACTGTTTGCATATTTGCAGGAACCACTGGTAACTTAAAAGTTTTAGGTCCGAATTGTACAGTCGTGTCACACTCAGATCTACTATTAACAATACATTTATTTGGAATTAATTGAATATCTTCATAATCAAAAATTTTCATACTTTAAATTTCCCCTATACATTTTAAATTTAAAAAACGATGTAGGACATAAATAAACTCTTAGACGATTGAATCACTTATAGGTTCTAAATAATTAGAATAATATAACTATAGAGCAATTTAATTTCAAAACTAGATAAAGTATCTAATCTTTACAAATTCATTTATAACATAAGTTAGAGCGAGAAATCACTTTTTTCTCGCTCTCATTATTTATATCCTTATTTACTTTACAATTTTTTAAATACAATGTAAATGGACTAAAGTATTAGTTTTAATTACCAACTAGATTTTTTCACACCAGGAATTTGTCCTTTATGTGCATGTTCTCGAAATGCAATTCTAGACATTTCAAATTTTCTCATTACACCTCTAGGACGTCCTGTAACTTTACATCTTCTTGTTAAACGTGTTGGAGATGAATCTCTTGGCAATCTTTTTAATGCTTCATAATCTCCTTTCTCTTTAAGTTCTTTACGTAATTCATAATACTGATTTACTAATTTTTCTCTTTTCAATTCTTTAGCTATTTTAGATTTTTTAGCCATACATAATCTCCTTTTTACAAATCGTAATTATTACGTTTTATATATTAACATACTTTTAAAAATTTACAAGGCTCTTTATTTTAAAATAAAAAACTCATACATGTTATTTGTCTTAAACATGTATGAGTCTAAATTATTTTATCTTTTTGTCGTATTTAAAAGATAAGGAATTATTTAGTTTCACGGTGTAGCGTGTATTTATTTAATCTTGGGCAATATTTTTTCATTTCAATACGCTCAGGATTATTACGTTTATTTTTTGTTGTAATATAATTACGATCGCCACATTCAGTGCAAGCTAAAGTTACATTAACGCGCATCATTAACATCCTTTCTTGTTGTATATAATTAGGAATTCTTACGATTTAAAATTTTACCATATCCTTTATTCCTACGCAATAAATTTTTTGATTTCATCAAGTCAATCCTTCTTCTTTAATAAAAAATAACGATTATTTAAAAAAGTCAGAAAATTTAAAATTTTTAAAACAAATTGTTCAAAAGTTATTGAATACTTGAACTAAAACGATTAAAATGATTTGTATATTTTAATTTTAATTTAGGAGATATTATATGGAAGATAACAATATGAAACGTGGTCTTAAATCAAGACACATATCTATGATTGCTATCGGAGGTGCAATAGGCACTGGCCTTTTTGTTGCTACAGGTAGCGTCGTTTCTCAGGCAGGTCCCGGAGGAGCTATTTTAGCTTATTTATTGATTGGCATCATGCTTTACTTTTTAATGTCATCTATTGGAGAACTTGCTACATTTTATCCTGTATCTGGTTCATTTAGTTCATATGCTACTCGTTTCATTGATCCATCTATCGGTTTTACAATGGGATGGTTATATTACATTCTATGGTCTTTAGTATCGAGCGTTGATGTAATGGTAGCTTCTAATGTTTTATTTTTTTGGGATGTATTTAAATTTTTCAGTCCTCTAGTATGGAGTTTAATTTTTATAACAATTATATTCCTATTAAATATCTTTACAGTTAAAGCATTTGGTGAAACAGAATTTTGGTTATCATTAATTAAAGTAGTCACAATCATAGTATTTATTGTAGTTGGTATATTAATGATTTTTGGTATTCTTGGTGGACATACATATGGATTTGAGAATTATACTAAAGGGCAAGCACCTTTTGTAGGCGGTTTATCTGGTTTCTTAGCAGTATTACTTGTAGCAGGTTTTTCTGTGGGTGGTACAGAAGTTGTGGCTGTCACTGCAGGTGAATCTGATAATCCTGAAAAAACAATGCCAAAAGCTGTTAAACAAGTATTTTGGAGAATTTTATTATTTTATGTTTTATCTATTGTAGTAATTGCAGCTATTATTCCTTATACTGATCCATTATTATTAAATAAAAATCAATCGGTATCTCAAAGTCCGTTCACTATCGTTTTCGATCGTATCGGTATAGCTTTTGCTGCATCAATTATTAATGCTGTTATTCTTACATCATTACTATCTGCAGCGAATTCTGGAATGTATACAACAAGTAGAATGCTTTTCTCTTTGAGTAATGAAAAACAAGCTCCAAAGTTTTTAAATAAATTAAACAATAAAACAAAATTGCCAATGCGTGCTATAGTCACTACATACATTTTAGTAGTAGCAATTATTATTCTCGCTAATTTCTATGCTAATGCAGTATTTAGTTTATTAAACATTATTGGGTCTTTAGTTATTATTGTATGGGCAATAAGTGCATGGGCTCAAATACGTTTACGTAGAGGTATTAAACATCAAGGTAAAGATATTAATACTTTATTACCTTACAAATCACCACTTTTCCCTTTAGGTCCTATCATTGTATTCGCTACTTTAATTTTCTTATACTTTGGTAATTCTATCGGTGATTTATTTAACGGTAATATAGGCGATTTTTTCACTAATATCATGCCTTTGGTTATCTTAGCACTTATTTTTATCGTGCATAAACTTATTCGCAAAACTAAATTTGTAAAATTAGATAACATGGACCTTACCCCTCACCATTATCATGATTAATATCATCATTTATCTAAGCCTGGGACAAAATTAATTGTCTCAGGCATTTTTAATACGTTGAGTTCGAGGCCGTGATGAGATAACAAATTCAAAATGAATTCAACTCCACACCACTTTTATTACTGAACATAATATTGATATTTTCTAATAGTAGTTTATTTTGTATAATGAGTATAACAATAACGACTTAGAGGTGACTAAGTATGGTAGGTCAAACAAATCTATTTGATGATGTAATAAAGAGTGATGAACGTTTTGTTATTGTCGTACAATCTCTAGAAGAAAGAAATGGACAACTACTGAAGCGTACATTACGAGAGTATCCTAGTCTAACTCATGATCAAATGGAAAACTTATTTACACATTTAAAAGATGTATTTCTAGATGAACCATTTCAATATAACCAATCTGCATATACAATAACGGTATATACAAATTTAGATTATGCAGCTGATCAAGTATATGCCCATGTAAAAAGAAATAAAGGTAAACATGACTGGACACACACTGCTAAATAATTAGTAATGCTCACAAAAAAACAGGAAGCGGAACATCATTCAATATGAATTCATTCCGCTTCCTCTTTAATTTATATAAATGTTTTATAGCAATTCTTTAAGTGCTACTGGTATACCATTAGAATCATTATCTAATGTAACTTTATCTGCAATTTTTTTTAATTCTTCACTCGCATTTCCCATTGCTACTGCATATCCCACAACTTCAAACATTGATTGATCATTGAGACTATCTCCAAAACAAATCACTTCTGATAATGAAATATTTAACTTTTCGCATAAAGCTTTAATTGCATTACCTTTAGAAACATCTTTAGCCATGAATTCCAGGAAGAAAGGTTTACTCGTTGTCACATCAATATCCGAATTAAATGTTCCATTTAATTCGTTACGTGCTTTTAAAATATTTTCTTCATAATCAACGCCCATTGCTTTAGGTACGTCAGACTGAATATACGCTTTAATATCATCCACTTGTTTCATAGGTAAACCAGTTAATTTTGATTCAATTTTACGATATTCATGTTCTGTATCAAAGATAATTTGTCCGTCTTGATACGTTAATGTTAAAAAGCCTTTTTCGCGACAATAATCTGTAATTTCATCAAAATTATCTTTAGTTACACTTTTACTTACTTCAATTTCATCTGTTTTAGCATTAATTGTTTTACCGCCATTATAACTAATGATGTAGCTTTGATAATAACCTAACTTTAATTCTTTAGCTATTGGAATCATTCCTTCAGTTGGTCTTCCAGAGGCTAAAACAATCTTATATCCTTCTTCTTGTAATTGAATTAAATAGTCTTTGGTTTCAGGACTAACTTCATTATTGCTTGTCATTAAAGTATCATCCATATCCATAACAATCATTTTATAGTTACTCATTTCTTAGTTGCTCTCCTTTCATATTTTGCTCTTATCTATTTTACAATAATTTTATGAAGGATACACAACTTCTTCAATAACACCTACATTATTAATTGTAGCATGTTCAGAATCACAGGTTGTTATTTCTGATTTTAATGTTCTAACAAGTTCTCCACTTTTTTCTTTACGACTAAACGTCAATATAGTGGGACCTGCTCCACTAATCACAGTGGCATAAGCATCATATTTTTTAGCTAGGGCCTTTACTTTTTCAAATTCAGAGATCAAGTGCTGACGATAAGGTTCGTGAAAACCATCTTGTGTCATCATTTTTCCAGCAAGTTCATAATTATGTTGAATTAATGCACAAATCATTGTATTGCTAATCGCACTATTTTGAACTGCTTTTTTATGAGAGTAATTGTCTGGAAGTACACTACGTGACTCTTCAGTTTTGAGTTCATATGTTGGAATAGTAAGAATCACATCTACATCAGGTATATCAATATGTGCCACATTTGTTTCTTTCGTTTCAGGATTATAATATCCTGCGAGTAATCCACCATAAATTGTAGGCGCTACATTATCAGGGTGTCCTTCTATTTCAGTGGCTAGTTGAAGTAATTCATATTTAGACAATTGAATATTACCGAAGTAGTTAGCAATATATAATGCTCCAACTAAAGCGGATGCAGATGACCCTAAGCCTCTTGCTAATGGAATTTCACTTCTCATTGATACTTTTAAATTAGGTAATGTCACATTATATTTTTCAGCTACTTGTTGTGCAACTTGATAGACATAATTACTTTTATCTTTTGGTAAAGATTCTAATTCTTCATTTAAATATTTAAATTCCCAGTTACTTCCTTCCGCTTTCTCAGCATATAAGTATAAATACTTATTAATTGCCATACCAATAGAATCAAATCCAACTCCTAAATTAGCAGTTGATGCAGGTATTTTTAGATAAAGTGATGGTTTCATATTAAAGCGTTCCCTTAATATAATTGATAATACTCTCTTTATTGTTAGGAAGCGGTTGAATTGGATTGTCTAAAATTGAAATGGCAGTATCCGGATCTTTCAGGCCATTACCAGTTAATATTGCTACTACTTTTTTACCTTTCGGCAATTTTCCTGCGCGATGTAATTTAATTAAACCGGCAATCGAAGCATTGCTTGCTGGTTCACTAAATACTCCTTCTTTAGATGTCATTAATTGATATGCTTCTAAAATCTCATCATCAGTCACGCTATCGATAAGACCTTTTGATTCCTCTAATGCAGTAGTTGCTTTTTTCCAACTTGCTGGGTTGCCGATACGGATAGCTGTAGCAATTGTTTCAGGATTTTTAACTACTTTATTTTGAACCATCGGTGAAGCACCTTCTGCTTGGAAACCAAATAATCTAGGAAGTTGACTTTCCTTTTTCTCATGATACTCTTTAAACCCTTTCCAATAAGCAGTAATGTTTCCTGCGTTTCCTACTGGTATTGCTAGTACATCCGGAGCTCCTTCTAATTGCTCTACAATTTCAAATGCCCCTGTTTTTTGTCCTTCTATTCTAAATGGATTAACAGAATTTACTAATTCAATGTCATCATCATTTTGTGCAATCTCTTTAACAATCTCTAACGCTTCATCGAAGTTACCTTCAATTGAGACAATTTCTGCACCATACATAACTGCTTGTGAGAGTTTACCTAAAGCAATCTTTCCTTCTGGAATCACTACGATTGCTTTTAAGCCTGCACGTGCAGCATAAGCTGCTGCTGAAGCAGATGTGTTACCTGTTGAAGCACAAATAACTACTTTTTTTCCTTGTTCTTTCGCTTTTGTTACAGCCATTACCATCCCTCTATCTTTAAAAGAACCGGTTGGATTGGCGCCTTCATATTTAACATATAAATCAATATCTAGCATTTCTGATATATGTGCACAATGAATCAGTGGCGTATGCCCTTCATTTAAAGTAAGTTTAGGCGTATTTTCATTAACTGGTAAATACGCTTTAAATTCTTCTACTAAACCTTGCCATCTTTTCATAATCATTAAACTCCTTCAACTGGGTAAATTTTTTCAATGTTGTAATCTGCTTTACTAAATAGTTGCTCAGGTGATCGATCTACCCCAATAATCACAACTCCATAAGAACTAGCATCCCGTTGTTCTATTTGAAGCGATTTATGAAATGGTAAATCTAATTTAAGTTGATCTTTAAGCTTATCAATTGATTCATCACTATGAATGACAACGTAGTAATTTAATTTTTCTCCAATAGCAATTGTGTCATCATTATCCATTAATTCTCGAGTTTTATTTGTTTTTAATTCAAAATGAGGTGGTAGTGTATGCAGATTTGATTCAAAGAAAAGTGCCACATTTAATAAATCACTCACTACTGCACTTCCTGTAGCTAAACTACCTGCCCCTTTACCATAAAACATTGTATCTCCTACAGCATCTCCAATAACGTAGATTGCATTGTATTCATTTTCTACCGCTGCAAGTTGATGTGATTTATGTATTAAGGTTGGTTCAACTGATGCTTTAACTTTGCTATGATGATATGTACTTTTACCAATTAATTTAATCTTATAACCCAATTTATCAGCTACATTAATATCAGATAATGTTATTTCACTAATACCTCTTACTTTCACATCATTTAACTTAATTACTTGGTTAAATGATAGATAAGATGTGATGACCACTTTTCTAGCTGCATCAATACCTTCTACATCATCAGTGGGATCCGCCTCAGCAAAGCCTAATCTTTGGGCTTCATCAAGTGCATCTTCAAAAGAAGTTTGTTCTTTTGTCATTTTTGAAAGGATAAAATTTGACGTACCATTTAAAATACCCATGAACTTAGAGATGTTATTTGCATTTAACCCATTGTTAATTGCATTAACAATAGGAATACCACCTGCAACACTTGCTTCAAACTTTAAAGCTACGCCCTGTTGTTCTGCTAGATTCTCTAGTAATTCTAAATGCACAGCTAGTAAATCTTTATTTGCTGTAATGACATGTTTTTTTCTTTTTAAAGACTCTCTCAACCAATCAACAGTTGGTTCAATCCCTCCCATTACTTCTATAACTATATCAATGTCATCATCATTTAAAATTTCATTAACGTCTTCTGTTAAATGATATTGACTAATATTAATAGATCTTTTTTTAGAAGCATCTCTTACTAAAATATGTTTAATAACAATATCTTTATTTAGAGTATCTTTAATTTGTTGCCGATTTTCTTCAATAATTTTTACTACACCAGAGCCTACTGTTCCTAAGCCCAATAAAGCGATGTTTAATTCTTTCATAACTTTTATCTTCCTCCTATTTGTATTATTGAGAAGTACAATTGTTTTATTGAAAAATACTTAAATTTATTATACTATTAAATCGAATTAATTGAATAGGCCTTTTTAAGAGTAAAAAGTGAATATGTAGATATATATTATCATGTAGAATCAGGAAATTAAATAGAATTTTCTGATTTTTTAGAAAGGTTGGTAAATTTTATGAAAGTTGCTAAGTTTGGTGGAAGTTCTGTTTCAAATGCAACACAAATTAAAAAAGTCCTAAATATCGTCAATGATGACCCAGACAGAAAAATAATTATTGTATCTGCACCAGGTAAAAGACATAAGGATGATGTTAAAACGACTGACTTACTTATTCGTTTATATGAAAAAGTAATCAATCATTTGGATTATCAAGATAAAAAAAGAGAGATTATTCAACGTTATGCAGATATTTTAGAAGAATTAAATATGGAGTCTACACTCTTAGAAACAATAAATGAAACACTTGAAACACTCATTAAACAATTAAACGATAAGCATGATCGTTTATATGATGCATTATTATCATGTGGTGAGAATTTTAATGCTCAACTCATTGCTAAATACAACGATTCACAAGGCATCAAAACAACCTATCTATCACCAAAAGATGCTGGTATCTTAGTAACAGACTTACCACAACAAGCACAAATTTTAGAAGAATCTTATGATAAAATTTATAAATTAAGAGAAATTGAAGGGAAAATTATTATTCCAGGTTTCTTTGGTGTTTCTAAACATAACTATGTCGTTACATTTCCAAGGGGCGGTTCGGATATCACAGGGGCAATCATAGCGCGTGGTATTAAAGCTTCGTTATATGAGAATTTTACAGATGTATCTGGAATTTTTAAAGCAAATCCAAATGTAATTGAAAATCCTGAACTTATTGAAGAAATTACATATAGAGAAATGCGTGAGTTATCATATGCAGGATTTAGTGTATTTCACGATGAAGCGTTACAGCCTTTATATAAACATAGAATACCCGTAGTAATTAAAAATACAAATCATCCAGAGGACAAAGGAACCTTTATTCGCCATGATCGTGAAGTCACAGATAAAAATCAAATTATTGGCATTAGTTGCGATAAAGATTTCACAGTTATTAATATCAAGAAATACTTAATGAATAGACAAATTGGTTTTACAAGAAGAATTTTAGAAATATTAGAAGACTATCATATCTCTTTCGATCATATGCCATCAGGTATTGATAATATTAGTATTATAATGCGTTCTAATCAAATCAAAGACAAAGAGAATGAAGTATTGAGTGCTATTAGAAAAAAATGTGATATTGATGAATTAAGCATTGATCATGACCTTGCCATATTAATGATTGTCGGTGAAGGAATGACTCAATCTGTCGGAACTGCTAACAAAATCACACATGCTCTAGCAGAATCCAATATCAACCTAAAAATGATTAATCAGGGGGCTTCTGAAATTTCTATGATGTTTGGTATTTCAAGAGAAAATGCAGATAAAGCTGTGTTATCAACTTATGAGTATTGCTATCATGGTGTATGCTTAAAAAATTTATGTCCTAAATGACAATTACACAAAAAAAATCTGAGACATTTATTTTATCTCAGATTTTTTATATTAAACTTTTTGTGTAAGTGCTTTTTTAATTTTATGCTCTCCCACTACCATTTTTAAAATCACAAATTGATAATAGCTCAGAGCATCTAAAACTGACTTATAATTAGCTTTTGAATTGTTTAGTTGATAATCTAGTAAATCATACATTAACACGATTTCAGGTTTGATATAATCGACATCCCAAGTTAATGAATGAAAATAAATACTATTTTTAGGTAGTCGGATATTAGTGTTTAGTCTAAATATCCATTCCTCATTTATAACATCATAAATAAAAATACATAAAATAACTTTATCATTATTAACAACGTTTATATGAGAAATAGATGGAATATCTAAATTATCATTATCCATGTTATGATTGGACTTATCATAATATTTAAATGTATAACTTGAAGGAATAACTTTTAAAACCTCTACGATTCGTTTTCTTTCTACACAAATATCGACTTTCGAAGGTAATTCAAAAAGTTCATTTAAAAATAGTTGAATAGCAACTTCACCGTGAAATTTGAATGCTGTACGGCATTGATTTTTTAATATTCCAACTAGTTCTTCTACATGATTTTGGTGATGAGACATACAACTGTCCTCCTTAAAGGAAACGCTTTCATATGTTAATTATACAAACACAATTTAATGTTTTCAATTTTTAATTTGTGAAAAATTTGTAAATCTTCTAACTCTTCTTTAGATTAGAGGACAAAATTTTATACAATTTTATATTTATAATAATGAATAAATTATATCCTGTTATTATGTTCTTTTTCAACTTAAATTATCATTTTTTGTTTATTGAACAATAAATATATTTTGTTTATAATTAATTATTGATTTCTATAGAAAATTAATTTAATCATTAATCTTCTAATTTACAAATATGAAACAGGAGGTGAGAATATGACACATACGATTATTCTGATGATTATTATTGTTATTCTTATATTTGCATTTGTACTCAATCAAAGATACATGCAAGATAGAATAGATACTGAAGTTTACGCTAAAAATCAAATAGTCTCTAAAAATTCTTTACTTAGTAAAGAAAATTTAGAACTTAAAAATAAAATATTAAGTTCTAATAACGAGATTAGTCCTCATTCAAAACGTAATGCTAAACGTGCGTTACAAGATATCTTAGACCGTTTTAAAGATTCAGGAAAATTAAAATATTATAATATCATTACGACTAGTAATTTAGCTACTAAACATCCACTGTTTGAGTATGCAAGAACATTTGACTATATAGTTGTGTCTGACGTAGGTCTTATTAATATTGACGTTAAAAGTTGGAAACAAAAAACATTTTATCATTTTGATTTACCTACTTCTGATCACTTAGAGGGTGATGATCAAAGTGTAGAACAAATTGTAGGTCATTATATTAGTAAACAATATCATAGTCAATTTGATTCAAATCGTAATGAAATATATACTTTTGTTGAAAAAATTCAAAACAATCGAGTCATCTATGAATTTTATCAACATGATCCTTATGAACAAGCTGCTATTAACGCAAAAATCTTAAAAGATGGCATTGAAAAATATTTTAATCATAAAATTCAAAGTATTGGTGTCATTTATTTTAGTGATGGTAGTGTTAATATAATTGAAGGTGCCGATGAAAGAGAGAAATATATTGATACAGTATCCACTAAATCTTCTTTAGAATCTGTTATTAATAATGCTATTGAATTATCTAAACACCCACTATCTAAAACTCAAGTTAATACTATTGTTGAAAACTTTCATAATTAAAAAATGAGTATGGGAGAACATTCTTAACGAATGTTCTCCCATACTCATTTTTTAACTCCAAAGATTCACTTTATCTTTTTTAGCTTGCTGTTCATCTTTTTCAAATGTACTTCTATATTTACCGTTAGGTGAGAAGTATTTTTCACGAGCTAATCCTTTTTTAACTAATTCTTCGTTATACATTGTTTTTTCATCTAACCATACATAGGCTAATGTACGACCATAACGGTCTTCTTTTTCCTTATCATATTCTAAATACACATCTTTATTATTTAAATGTTGTTTGCTGTAATTAGAAGCTTCCTTCCCATAAGGTTGAACTGGTGTGTTAGGTTTAACCGTTTCTGGTGTATCAACACCAATTAAACGTACCTTAATTTGCTCACCATTTGATTTCTTAGCCACAAATGTATCTCCATCTACAACACCCTCAACGTGGACTTTCTCTTTTCCTTTAAATTCTGTCTGTGTTGAATTAGATGAAGGATGCTGACTACCGTCTTTAAATGGCCCTGTATGATTTAAAAATTGAAATGCTAATACGCCAATAACAATGACAGCAAGAACAATTATTGTTAAATTTTTCTTTGAATTCATAGGTGCCTCCTATATTATATTTTTATTACTCAAATATAATATATAATATGTATTTAATTATCAATCAATACTTTCGACCTAAAAAGTCTACCTATATTAAATTTATTTTCAAAAAATGATTAATTGATATTCAACATGATATAATTATACATGTTAGGAGTGAAATATATGAGCGAACGTAATGAAAATTTAGTCACGATGATTGCTGTTGTAATTGCTATTATTGTTGGCGTTATTTTACAAATCGTTTATAAACTGCCTATTATTGTTTCGGTTGTTATAGCAGTATTGTTAGGCATTTTAGTTGGATTTATTGTTTATATTATTCAAAGTATTATACGTAAACGAAAAGATAAATAAGGGAGTATCATACAATGTCACTCTCAATAAAAGACTGAATTAAATATCATTCAATTCAGTCTTTTATATATATGATTTAAAATCTTTTACTTACTTTTATATCCATCCTTTTTCTTTTGCCTTCTTCCAAGCATTAAACCGATTATCTGCATTTAATTTATCAATTATATTAGACGTATAATTTCTTACTGTTCCATCTGAGAGATAAAGTTTTTCTGCAATTTCTTTACTACTTAGATTATTTCCAATTTCACGTAATACAACTTGTTCTTTATGTGTTAAGGGATTAGATTCTTTAAATAAAGTAGTCATTAATGAAGTACTATACTCCTTTTCACCTTTCATGACGTTTTGAATAGTTTGTATTAAATCTTCTACCGAACGTTCCTTCAATACGTATGCATCTACATCATTAGCCACAGCTTTTTCGAAATAACCTGGTCTTTTAAATGTTGTTACAATAATGACTTTAGTATCTAATTTAAATTCTTTTATTTTAACTAATACTTCTAATCCTGTCAGTCCAGGCATTTCAATATCTAATATAGCAATATCTGGATGATACTTTTCAATAAACTCAAATGCGTCAACCCCATTAGCACAGTCCTCAATCACTTTCATTTGGTCGTTGAATTCAATCAGTTGAACCATCGCTTTTCGCAACATATATTGATCTTCTGCTATTATAATGCTAATCATTTAGTATCCTCTCTTGGTATTATAATACGTATATGCATACCACTTTCATCTTTAATTTCTAGTTTTCCATTAAGAAATTGAACTCTATTTTCTATACTTTCTAACTTAATGTCTTCTTTATCGTTTAAACCTTTTCCATTATCTTGAATAATTAAGTAGAGTTCATTTTTTTCTTGTCTAACCTCACAACAGATTTTACTAGCATTTGCATGTTTAATAACATTATTTATTGCTTCTCTCAAAATCATTGACAATATAGTTTGTTTTGTTGGATTTAAAACATTAACACTTCTTATATTTTTAAATTCAAATTGAATATTTGCATCTTTTAAAATAGTTTTTACGGATTGAATTTCTTCTTCAAAGCTCTGAGATTTCAAATTTTCAATAATAATTCTTACTTTGCTTAATGTATCTTTTGAAATTTGGTTAATCGCTAATATCTCATTTTTAGCTTTTTCTTGATCTTTATCAATTAACTTATATGCCAATTCTGATTTTAAACTAAGACTTGCAAATACATGACCTAGTGTATCATGTAAATCTTGCCCTATACGTTGTCGTTCTTGTTCTGCAATTAATGTATTAATATACTTATTTTTCTCTTTTATTTCTTTTTTTAATGCTCTATCTTTTTTAGTTTTAAAATTTCCTAGTGTAATAATTAAAATAACTAAATAAAAGATAATTAATACAGAAACATATTCTATTTGATAAAAACTTGTAATTGTGAGACATAAAAGCATTACAATTATAAATGTAATAAATTCTTTAGACTTAATTGTTACTTCAAACATGAAAGGTAATGCAAATGCGCTAAAGAAAAAGAATAAGCTATTCATTGGATTAATAGTATAAACAAAATATATAATTCCTAAATAATGAAGCACTAGTAAGATATATAATACTTTTTTATTGAATCGATAATAATATAATACCAACATAAGATATGAAATAATAAAAATTACTAAAACAATTAAATATACAGTTTGAGAACCTCGTTTTTCATTAAAGATGCTTATAATTGGAAATAACAAATATAAAAGTGTAGAAAGTTCTCCTAACCTAATACTCCATTTTCTTTTTTCCATCTAGTTCACTTCTTTTCTTTGGTTAATCCACATTGCAATAATTAAAAACATTATACTATATACAATTAAAGTAAATAATGAAGTAATATTTAATCCTTGATTTTTAACTAATTCCAGTGCCAAATTTTTCAAATGATATGTTGGAGTAATTTTCGAAATTTTTTGTAACCAAATTGGAAATGTTTGAACTGGAAACCACAATCCTCCTAATATCGCTAACACCATATTAACTATATTGGCTATACTACTTGCTTTTTGTGTCTCATTAAATTGAGCGATTACTAATCCTAAGGTTAAAAATAAACTTGCACCTATCCATAACGACACACCTGAAAGTAACCAATGTTGTATACTCATATTTACATTTTTATAAAGATGAGCAACAACAAATATTAAAAGAATAGATAATAAAAATAACAACATTGTTTTTATTACTTTAGTGATAAAATAGATTTTACTGGATAAGGGAGTAACCATTAATCGTTTAAACCAACCTGTATTTCTTTCTTCTATAATGTCTAAAGGAAATTGCGTTAAACAAAAACTCATCAAACTAAACACTGTCATACTATACATATATTCTTTATAGAACTGCTGTTTCGCCTCTTCTGGTAAGTCTAGTAAAGAAGTAAATAATAAATAAAAGCCTACCGGTAATATGATTGATAAGAAAGTAGTTAATTTCTTTCGAAAAATAATTTTCAATTCTGTTTTTAATAAAATAATATTATTCATCTCGAATCCCTACCTCTTTTTACGTCCGCAAATAAAATTGTTTCTAACAATGTTTGCTTTTCAATAGTAATATCATTTAAATTTATATTTAATTTTTCCAAATAATATATTACTTTCTTAACATCAGATGTTTTAATTTTTAAAATAGTATCTTCAATTTTTACATCAAAATAATTTGTTAAATTCTGTAAATTATTGTCTACTGTATTTGGTACTTTAATTATTGAATAATGTTGGTTGGCTAATATATTTCTAGGTGAATCATTTAACTTAATAATGCCTTGATCAAGAAATATAACTTTATCTGCCATTCGCTCCACTTCTTCAATATAATGAGAAGTATAAAAAATCGATACTTTTTCTTTTTTTAATTTCCCTACCATTGTCCAGAAATGTTCTCTCATTTCAATATCCATAGCTGCAGTAGGCTCATCTAAAATGAGAAGCTTTGGTTTACCTATTAAACACAATCCAAAATCTAATATACGTTGTTGTCCATCAGATAAGTTATTTGCATACAGATTCAACTGGCTATCATTCAATTTTGTAATTTTTTTAAATTCATCTATTGAAATTGCATCCTTGTATAGTTGACAAAATAATTTATATAATTCTTTTACTTTTATTAGCCTAGGAAAAGAAGTTTTTTGAAATAATACACCAATATGATTTAAATTTAATAAATGATCTATATCTATAATTTCTCCCGTTTCTGCTTTCAAATGATTAATTAAAATATTGATTAAAGTTGATTTTCCGGCTCCATTTTTTCCTATTAATGCAGTACTAATACCCTTTTCTATATTTAGTGATATATTTTTCAATACTGTCTTCCCATTATATTTTTTGGATAAATGTCGAATTTGAATCATAACTCATCACTTCCTTTTGTTAATATAAATAATTTATCAACAAACAAGTTATAATTTCAGATAAAAATGTCACTATTTTCAAATGACAATTGTCACATTAATAAAACCGACAAAGCACAATGCTTTGTCGGTTTTATTAATTCTTACAAGATTGGTGATAATAATTTGGAAATATCTTCTTTGAATTTAATTGATAATGGACGTTTTTTATATTTCTCAAGTGTAAGGTGTTTAGACTTTTTAATATCTTCTTTATACGCCTCTTTTAGCTTCTTAGCTAATTGTTCATCATATACGAATGCATTAACTTCAAAGTTCAATACAAAGCTTCTGTAGTCCATATTAGATGAACCTACACTACTGACTTCATCATCAATCATTAACATTTTAGAATGTATAAATCCATTTTGATACGTATACACTTTTACTCCATATTCAAGTAATTCAGCAACATTTGAAAATGTAGACCAGTAGACAAATGGATGATCAGGTTTACATGGAATCATTATGTTAACATCAACGCCAGTATTGGCTGCCATTTTCAATGCGTTAATGTAAGCTCGATCTGGTATAAAGTAAGGTGTTTGAATATAAATAGATTTTTTCGCACTCATAATCATTTTGGTATATCCAAACTCAATTTGGTGTAGTTCATATGCAGGTCCACTTGAACCAATTTGAATGGCTGAATGACCATCGTATACTTTCTTTTTAGTAAAATACTTATTATCGTATTCGAATTGTGGACGATGTGCTTGAGAGTTCCAATCAAGAATAAATCTAATTTGAAGTGCATTTACAACATCACCTTGTACTCTTAAATGCGTATCTCTCCAGTATCCTAGTTTACCTAAACCTAAATAAGCGTCACCTACGTTAAATCCACCAATATACCCGATTTGACCATCAATAACAATAATTTTACGATGGTTGCGATTATTCATTCTAAAGTTAATAATTGGTAGTTTAGATGCAAAAAATGCTTCGACTTCTCCACCTAATGATTCAAAACGTTTAAATTTGCGACGCTTTAATTTTTTTGAACCCACATCATCGTAGAGTAATTTAACTTCTAAACCTTCTTCCAACTTTGTTTCTAGAGCATCGATAATTCGTTTACCTAGACCATCTAACTCAAATCCAAAGTACTCTAAATGTACGTAGTTTTTTGCATTATAAATATCCTCAATTACTTTCTCATATAATTCATGACCATCAGTAAATAAATCAATTTTATTGTCTTCAGTAATAAAAGCATCTTGTTTCTTTAATAGCATTCTTGCCATGTCTTGATGATTTTGTAGCTGTTTATTTTCTGTATGATAGTTATGATGATCAATTTTATGTGCTTGTTCATCAATCAAATCTTTATAAACATCTAATTCTTTACCATTATTTTTCTCCATTTTTCTTTTTGAAACTGTTCTTCCGAAAAATAGATATAGAATAAATCCAAGCACTGGTAATACAAATAAGACAAATAACCACGCCCATGTTGATGATGCACTACGTCTGTTACGCTCTAGAAAAATTAAAATAAATGCTAATACTAAGTTAACTAAAAATCCAAGCGCTAAAATGATATTAAATATTGTGCCTATCTTAGGGCCAAAAAGACTTATCATAAATCTAAACTCCTACTTCTAAAATTCAACTTTTATTTATCGACTAATATTAAAAAGGCGCTTAATACTTCTTCATTATTAGGAAATTGACGTTCTTCAATTTTATCAATTGAAACATTTAATAATTCATAGCGACTTCCTTCTTCACTTGCTAAATATTGATTAATTTCATTTTCTAATTCTGTAATTGTATGTTCTTGAATCCTCTTAAATTTTATTTTACTCATTTGTACCACTCCATTTCATATATTTGTTTAAATAGTAGTCTTTTTACATATAATTATCAACTAAATTGTATAATTTTTTTCGAAGCGCTTACAATTCAATTTTTATTCTATTAAATTCACATTAGTAAAAAGGTAGTGTATACTAAAGACATTCTATTAAATTTTTCAGAATAATCAGTTTAGAATAAGCATAAGGAAATTAGGGAGGAATTCGATGATATCTTTTGAAAATGATTACCTAGAAGGTGCACATCCAAAAGTTTTACAACGTCTTATTGATACAAATTATATTCAAGCTTCGGGTTATGGGGATGATCAATTTTCAAAACACGCCGCTGATCAAATTCGAAAAACGATTCAATGCCCTGAAGCCACTGTTCGCTTCTTAATTGGCGGTACACAAACAAATCAAGTTGTTATAAATACTGTATTAGAGCCATATGAAGGGGTTGTTTCAGCTAATACAGGTCATGTGGCAGTACATGAAGGCGGAGCTATAGAATTTAGTGGTCATAAAGTATTAGCAGTACCTTCTCAAGAAGGTAAGATTTCACCTAAAGAAGTGAATAGTTACCTTGAAACTTTTTATAGTGATTTCAAACGCGAACATATGGTATTTCCGGGTATGGTTTACATTTCTCATCCTACTGAATATGGAACGTTATATAGTAAAGAAGAACTCAAAAACTTATCAGAAGTCTGTAAAGAACATAATATTCCATTATTTATGGATGGCGCACGTTTAGGTTATGGTTTAATGAGTGATGAAACAGATGTCACAATTGAAGATATTGCTAAATACTGCGATATTTTCTATATAGGGGGTACTAAAATTGGAGCATTATGTGGTGAAGCAATTGTTTTCACAAAAAATAATGAACCTAAACATTTCACTACACGTATTAAACAACACGGTGCCTTACTTGCAAAGGGTCGCTTAGTTGGTATACAATTTTTAGAATTGTTCACTAACAACTTGTATTTCGACATTAGTAGACATGCTATTAATATGGCGAATAAAATGAAGAAAGGATTTATCGATAAAGGATATAAGGTATATTTTGATTCACCTACTAATCAACAATTTTTCATATTAAATGATGATAAAATTAAAGATCTTCAAAGTAAAGTAAAATTTGCTATTTGGGAAAAACATGATGATACACATCGTGTAGTTAGATTTGCGACAAGTTGGGCAACAACTGAAGAAAATGTAGACAAACTTTTAGAATTAATTTAGTCATAATAAATTAAAAACAGACCTTAAGATACTATGCTTATGGTCTTTTCTAATAAGTTTACATAATATGTTTATAGTTTATCATGATTTCTTTATATCCTTTAATAATTATTAGAGAAAGTATCATTACCCAGAAGATTATATTCATTTTAATAGCTTTATTTACCTAAAATAATTAAAAAAGAAGCTAAGGCAAATGCCTTAACTTCTTATATCCCTAAGTCTTTCCCCTTTTTGCTTAGCGATTAGTATTGTTTCATATATTGATCGCGTTCCCATTCAGACACTTGAGTTCTGTAATAGTCCCATTCGATAGATTTAGAATTAATAAATTGATTGTAGATATGATTACCTAAAGCTTTTTTAACTGAATCGTTTTCACGCATTGCTTTTAATGCAGTGTAAAGTGTAGATGGTAAATCTTGAATACCTACTGCTTCACGTTCTTCACGATTCATTTCATAGATATTTTGGTTTACTGGTTCTGGTACTTTAGTTTTGTTTTTAATACCGTCTAAACCAGCTTGTAAGATTGTAGCTAAAGCCATGTAAGGGTTAGCAGCTGGGTCAACTGAACGTACTTCAATACGAGTTGATAATCCTCTTGAAGAAGGTACACGTACTAATGGAGAACGGTTTTTACCACTCCAAGCAATGTAACATGGTGCTTCGTAACCAGGTACTAAACGTTTATATGAGTTTACTAATGGATTACATACAGCTGTAAATCCACGTGCATTATTTAAGATACCTGCAGTAAAATGATATGCATCTTCAGTTAATTGATCTTTACCATTTGGATCAAAGAATGCATTTTCTTTACCTTTAAATAAAGATACGTTAAAGTGCATACCGCTTCCGTTTACACCAAATAATGGTTTTGGCATAAATGTCGCATGTAAGTGATGTTTACGTGCAATTGTTTTAACAACTAATTTAAATGTTTGAATGTTGTCACATGCTGAAATTGCATCTGCATATTTGAAGTCAATTTCGTGTTGCCCTGGTGCTACTTCATGGTGACTTGCTTCGATATCGAAGCCCATATCTTCTAATTCAAGTACGATGTCACGACGGCAATTTTCACCTAAATCAGTTGGTGCTAAGTCGAAGTAACCACCATCATCGTTTAATTCTAATGTTGGTTCACCTTTTTCATCCAACTTGAATAAGAAGAATTCTGGTTCAGGTCCTAAATTGAAATCTGTATAACCTAATTCTTCCATTTCTTTTAATACACGTTTTAAGTTAGTACGTGGGTCACCAGCAAATGGTTCACCGTCAGTTGTATATACATCACAAATTAAACGTGCTACT
The DNA here is from genome assembly GCF_058191515.1 of Staphylococcus sp. CoH_129_LAB_1. Taxonomy (NCBI): domain Bacteria; kingdom Bacillati; phylum Bacillota; class Bacilli; order Caryophanales; family Staphylococcaceae; genus Staphylococcus; species Staphylococcus sp. CoH_129_LAB_1. The sequence continues at coordinate 35,120 of NZ_JBXWKZ010000015.1, forward strand.
TTACCTTGACCTGCTGTCCATGGGAAGATAACCCAAGTGTCTAAGTCTGGGTATAAGTACATATCTGATTCTTCAATACGTACGAAACCTTCGATTGAAGATCCGTCAAACATCATTTCATTATCTAACACTTTCTCTAATTGACTTACTGGAACTTCAACATTTTTAATTGTACCTAAAATATCAGTGAACTGTAATCTTAAGTATCTTACATTTTCCTCTTTTGCAAATTTGCGAATATCATCTTTTGTAAAAGTACGTTTTGGCATGGTAGACATCCTCCAAGTTATTAATTAATAAATCGTGATAAGTCGCCACGATTTATCGGTAAAGCTTCACTTCGCGGTTTCTGAGTTGCATCTACAATCATTCTTTTTCTCGTCTCTTGTTCATCGGTAGTTAAATGCCCTTGATTATTTGTAACTATTTGTTTGATACCTTTTAAATTAAAACCTTTTTCAATTAATGCTTTAATTTCTAAAAGTCTCTCTAAATCATTCATAGAGAATAACCTTTTATTTCCTTCGGTACGTTCGGGCTTAATGAGTTCATGTGTTTCATAATAACGTATTTGTCTTGCTGTGAGTTCTGTCAATTTGCAAACAACACTCATAGAGAACACGGCCATATTACGTCTTATTGTATCATTAGACACTACAACCTCACCTCTACTTTTGAACTTGTTTATAATTTAGCATAGATTAATATGAAATACAAAAATATGTTAGGTTTTCTGACATAAAGTTCAAATATCTCTCACATATAACAATAAAAGCCCGTAGATACAGTCATCTATGGGCCTTTACTATTCAAAAAATATTTTTTAATTCATCAACAAAATAACTTATTCTTATTGTTAAATTTTAAAAACATTAAGCTTCAATATGGTTGTTTTTCATTTTTACTTCAAAGTCATCAAGTAATGTTCTAGCTTCATCAACAGTTTCTGTACTCATTAGTTGATGGCGTAATTCACTTGCACCTCTAATACCTCGCACATAAATTTTAAAGAAACGTCGTAAACTTTTAAATTGTTGTGTTTCATCATTTGAATACTTTTCAAACAACTCTAAATGTAATCTAAATAAATCTAAAAGTTCTTTGCTTGTATGTTCACGTGGCTCTTTCTCAAATGCAAAAGGATTATGGAAGATACCTCTTCCAATCATGACTCCGTCAACACCATATTTCGTTGCAAGTTCCATTCCTTTTTGTCTATCGGGAATATCACCATTGATAGTTAATAATGTTTGAGGTGCCACTTCATCGCGCATTTCTTTAATGGCTTCAATTAATTCCCAATGTGCGTCGACTTTACTCATTTCTTTACGAGTACGAAGATGGATGGATAAGTTTGCAATGTCTTGTTTAAACACATGTCTTAACCATTCTTTCCATTCATCTATATTATAGTAACCTAAACGTGTTTTAACACTTACAGGTAGTCCACCTGCTTTGGTCGCTTGAATAATTTCAGCTGCTCTTTCTGGTCGCAAAATTAATCCAGAGCCCTTACCTTTTTTAGCAACGTTTGCGACTGGACACCCCATATTTAAATCAATACCTTTAAAGCCCATATCTGCTAAACCGAAACTCATTTCTTTAAATTGTTCTGGCTTATCGCCCCATATATGAGCAACCATAGGCTGTTCATCTTCACTAAATGTTAAACGTCCTCGTACACTATGTATTCCTTCTGGATGACAAAAACTCTCAGTATTTGTAAATTCAGTAAAAAATACATCAGGTCTCGCTGCTTCACTTACTACATGTCGAAAAACAATGTCTGTCACGTCTTCCATCGGCGCTAAAATGAAAAATGGACGTGGCAATTCATTCCAAAAATTTTCTTTCATAATTAAATTAAACCTTCTTATTTATTAGTATCACATATAATTAACCATGATATATTACCATAAATTAAATCTATATACAAAAGAACATTCACTCTTATTACTTATATTGCTATATATTTATAAATATTTTCTAGTACTATTTTAAATTAAATTCTGTTCTTTTAAATTCATTACCGCACGTGTTACTGCGATTTTAACATGTTCATAAGTTAGACCACCTTGCACATATGCCTCATAAGGTGGACGAATCGGACCATCTGCTGATAATTCAATAGAGGAGCCTTGCACAAATGTTCCCGCTGCCATGATGACATCATCTTCATAACCAGGCATATAACTAGGTTCAGGACTAAAATGTGCATTTATTGGTGACGCATGTTGAATACTTTGACAAAATGCAATCATCTGCTCTTTTGTATCAAATTGAACGGTTTGAATTAAGTCAGTACGCTTAGCATCATACTTTGGTACTGTGTTCATATTCATTTTTTCAAGAAGTAAACTTGTAAATAATGCGCCTTTTAAACTTTGACTCACAACATGTGGTGCTAAAAAGAAGCCTTGATACATCTCTTGTAATGAAGATAATGAAGCACCCGCTTCTTTACCAATACCAGGCGCAGTTAAACGATAACCACATCGTTCGATTAAATCTTTTCTTCCTGCAATGTAACCGCCAATTTTCGCTAATCCGCCACCAGGATTTTTTATTAATGACCCTGCAATTAAATCAGCACCTACTTCTATTGGTTCTCGACGCTCTACAAATTCTCCGTAGCAATTATCTACAAAAATGATTACATTTGGATATTGTTGTTTAATTTGAGAAATAGCATTTTCTATTTCATCAACTGTAATTGAAGGACGTTGTCCATATCCTTTAGAACGTTGAATAGCTACGACTTTTGTTTGCTTTGAAATAGTATTTAAAATCGTTTCAATATCCATCATTCCATCTTTTAATGCAACTTCTTTATACGTTACGCCATGCTCTTTAAGACTTTCAATACCGTTTCCATTAACACCAATCACTTCAAGTAGGGTATCGTAAGGACTTCCAGTAATGTACATCAGTTCATCCCCATATTTAAGTGTACTTTGCAACGCTAATGTAATGGCATGAGTACCTGAAATAATTTGAGGTCTAACAATTGCATCTTCCGCTTTAAACGTATGAGCATATATTTCTTCTAAATGATCACGTCCAAAATCGTCATAACCATATCCTGTAGAACCTACTAGATCATTCTCGCTCGCCTTAACATGATGAAAAGCATCAAGAACTTTTTCTTGATTGATATAAGCAGTTTCTTCAATTTCTTTAAAAAAAGGTGCTAACGTTTCTTCTACTTCAGAAACGATGTGTTGAATATCTAACATGCAATTTATCTTCCTTTATATATAATTATTTTTTATACCCTTTAACGATATAATTTTCATTATTCTCATCGAATTTCATTTCTTCGATAAGTGTATGTTGTTTTAAGAAATATAATCTATCAGCATCTATACTAGATACAGTTTCTTCGTAATAGGATAATGATGCTTTTATTTGTTCAAATAGTAACTGTTTCACTTTTAATTTATCTTCATTATTACGACTTGATACAAATACAGATGGATGATTTGATACCGGTGCATCAATCTCTACAGAGCACTGATCTTTTTTATTAAAAATGACCGCTTGTGGAAGGTCATCCATATCTAAGTCTTTCACCAATTGATTAACTGTATCATATTGGGTGCGATATTCTGGATGACTCGCATCAACAACATGTAGAAGTAAATCTGCGCTTTTTGCTTCTTCTAATGTCGACTTAAATGCTGCTACTAACGTTGTTGGTAATTTTTGAATAAAGCCTACGGTATCAGAAATAATTAAATTAAAACCATCATTAATTTGTATTTGTCGTGTTTTAGGGTCATGCGTGGCAAATAATAAATCTTTTTCAAATGTTGTTTCATTTGCTAAAACATTAAACCAAGAAGATTTTCCAGCATTGGTATAACCAATAAGTGCAATTTGAAATACTTGATTTTGTTCACGTTGATTACGATATCTTTCACGATGTTCGACCACTGTGTTAAGTTGATGCTTAATTTCATTCACACGTGTTCTAATATGACGTCTATCCATTTCTAATTTTGTTTCACCAGGACCACGCGTTCCAATTCCTCCGCCTAAACGTGATAAACTTTTTCCATGTCCTTGTAATCTAGGTAATAAGTAATCAAGTTGAGCTAACTCAACTTGTAGTTTACCTTCTCTACTACGCGCTCTTAAAGCAAAAATTTCAAGAATGAGTTGTGTTCTATCAATAATTTTAATGCCCAAACTATCATTTAATGTTTTTGATTGTGCTGTTGTTAATTCATCATTTGTTACAACAACATCGATATCATGAAACTCTATAAAAGCTTTAATTTCGTCAATCTTACCTTTCCCTACATAATATTTATAATCAAATTGGTCTTTATTTTGAGTGACTTGTCCTTTAACATCTAGTTGACAAGTCAACGCTAAAGCTTCTAATTCTTCCATTGTGGATTCAAAATTATATTGATGATCAATTTGAGCATGTACACCAACTAATACAGCAGTTTCTAGCCTTTTCTTTGTATCATAAGTGCGTTGCTGAGCCATGATATACATCTCCTTTTTTAATATGTCTTACATATTCTATCATAGAGCAAGTTTAAAGACTAACGACTAAAATTGTGTTAAATTAAACCTAAATTGAAAGGGTGATAGTATGAAAAATATTTATGATTTTGAAGTTCAAAAATCTAATGGTGAACATTATAAATTAGATGCATATAAAGGCGATGTCATACTTATTGTTAATACAGCTAGTGAATGTGGATTTACGCCACAGTTTGAAGGGTTACAAGAATTATATAATAAATATAAAGACCAAGGATTTATTGTTTTAGGTTTCCCATGTAATCAGTTTGGTGGTCAAGAACCTGGTTCTGGGGCTGAAGCAAATCAAAATTGTAAAATTAACTACGGTGTAACGTTCCCTATTCACGAAAAAATTGATGTTAAAGGTGACAACCAACATCCATTGTTCCATTTTTTAACAAATCAGGCTAAAGGTATGTTAAGCGAAAAAATTAAATGGAATTTCACTAAGTTTTTAGTTGACCGTGAAGGTAATGTGGTTCAACGCTTCTCACCTCAGAAAAAACCTGCTCAAATTGAAAAAGATATTGAAAAACTTCTATAAAATAAACAAAAGCCTCAATACAGATTGCTATGTCATAGACAAGCTTTCTATATTGAAGCTTTATTTTATTACAAACATTTCCTTTATTTGTTCAAAAGTGCAAAAATTGATGAGAATTTTGCAAGCTACGTATAATTCTCGACCGTGGACTACGCTCTGAAAGTCAGTAACTTGGCACTTTAATTACAACTTATTCTTCACCCTCAACTGTTTCTTCTGAATCAGTAGATTCAGTATCTACAGTGAAAGTGCTGATCGCATGTTTGTAAATCAAATGTTGTTTGCCTTGAGAAACTAAGCTAATCATGTATTTATCAAAGTCTTCAATAACGCCTTTCATTTGAAAACCATTTAAGAAAAATACAGTAATTTCCGTTTGTTCCGCTTTAAAGTTCTCTAGCGCTTGATCTTGGATGTTTTGGTTTGCAATCATGTTTAGAACTCCTTTTATTTATTTGGGTTGTAATCTCATCTAACATCATTTGAAGTGACATTGTCTCTCTATTAAACCATTGAACATTCATTTTGTTTTTAAACCATGTGAGTTGTCTTTTTGCATATTGTCTTGAATGTTGTTTCAATAATTCAACAGCTGGTTCTAATTCCATTTCTCCCTTTATAACAGGGACAAGTTCTTTGTAACCAATTGCTTTCATACTCTGACTAGATTCAAAACCTTGTTCAACTAGTGCTTTCACTTCATTAAATAATCCGTGGCCCAACATAATATCAACACGTTTATTTATTCTTGCATATAATGTTTTGCGCGACATTTCAACCCCTATTAATAATGTATCATAATTTTCTGTAAATTGTTGAACTTTCTTTCGAGAACTTAAAAGTTTTTTTGTTTTTAAGTAATATTCAATCGCTCTGAGCACTCTTTTTCTATTATTTGGATGAATATCATTAGCTGATGCTTCATCAAACGATGCTAAATAACGATGTAATTCATTATTGTCTAAATCATTTAACTCATCTATTTGTTCTTTCACTTTTATTTCTTTTTCTGCTGAGATATTCTCATCATCAAACGGATAGTCATAAATTAAAGATTGAATATATAAACCTGTACCTCCCGCAATAATAGGTACTTTCCCTCTTTTTGAAATATCTTCAATAATCACTTCCGCTCTTTTTTTAAATTCATATGCTGAAAATGATTCATCAGGATTTAAGATATCTATTAGATGATGGGGAATTCCTTCCATCTCAGTTTCTGTTACCTTTGCAGTACCTATATTCATTTGACGATACACTTGCATCGAATCGCCACTAATAATTTCCCCACTCACTTTTTTTGCTAATTCGATACTTAATTCTGTCTTACCCGAAGCTGTTGGTCCTACAATAACTATTAGAAAAGGTTTTATTGATACTTGCAATGATTACGCCTCACTCTGATTATTTTTCAGTACTTGTCTTTGAATCCAATCAAACATATGATTCCATATCATTTGTTGATCATCTTCAAATAATATTTCGTGTCTTCTATTTGCATAAAGTTGTACCGTAATATGTTTAATACCAGCTTTTTTAAACTTTCTGGCCAGAGATTTAATTCCTCTCCCATATTCTCCAAAGGGATCATCTTTTCCTGAAATCATTAATATTGGTAACTGATTATTCATTTTTTTTAATTGATTATAATGTGCTGTACGTACCATATTTTTTACTGTTTCATATATTAAATGGTTTGAAACTAAAAAACCGGTATACTCGTCTTTTACAAATTTATCAACTTCTGTAGATTGCGATGACAGCCAGTCACTTTCAGTTCGCGGTTGTTCAATTTTTTTGTTAAATGATTTATAGACAAGTTGATTAACCCATTTTAAACGATTGCGTTTACCAGTAAAAATAGAAATTAATTTTAATCCGGCTACTGCGGGAACACTTTTCCATTTAGGATATTGGCCTGTTCCAGTTAATATCAATCCATCAGCAAAGTTTGGATAAGTTTCAACAAATAAACGTGCAATAATAGACCCCATTGAATGGCCTAATACAATATAGGGCAATCCTTTCTCACTATCATATAATGTTTGTGCAATTTCAAATGCATCTTGAACGACTTGATTCATACTGTCGTAATGGCCTCGTTCTTTCTCATCAATCTCTTTTCCATGGCCTCTATGATTATGTCTAATAACATCATAGCCTTGATGAGTTAAAGCATTAACAAGTGTTTCGTATCGATCCATATGTTCAGCCATGCCATGAAATATATGAATAATACCATAAGTTGCTATATTTGCTTTATCTATTTTAACTTCTAAAGTTGTTCCATCTTCTACAGTTATTTTATAAGCACTTTGCCCCATGCATATGCCTCCAATCTCTTTCTATAATGGTATGTATCTATGTACTATTCCTACTAATATACCTATACTCTTTAATGTTATCAAATAGTTTGTCACATTTTAATAGGTTATATGCACTTTAAATTCAAAACTTTTAACAAAACATAAAAAAACTGAGATTGAGTTTTTTACCCAATCTCAGTTGCTTCATACTATTTTAATTATAATTATTTTTCTGCAGGTTGATGATTACCATGTGTTGCTTCTTCAATTGCTTCATCAACTTCTTTAGAAAATTCATTTTTTTGTTCAGCAGTATAATTTAATAATTTATCTAATTCATCAATAATTGCTTGTTTGTATTGTTTAACTGTATTGATATCGAAGTATAATTTACCAGTACGACGAATTAAGAAATCTGTTGGTTTATACACCATTTCGTTTTGTACACTATAAACTAATTGAACATATAATTCTAATGGCATATTTAAGTCTTTTTCATTAGTTAATTGTGCGATTGCGAATAATTTATCGACATTTGAACCATATTTTGCAGCTAATTTATAGGCCACATCTGTGCTTAATCCAAGTGCTTTACCTTCTTGGACTTTACGATTTACATAGTTTTCATAGTTTTTACTACCGCCAACATCTCCACCAGAAATAGGTGTATTTTTAGTTTTGCTATCCGCAAATTTCAGGCCATATTCTTGTTTTAAACGTTTAGCTAATAAATCAACAATTTCTAATGCCATATGACGATATCCAGTTAACTTACCACCAGCTATCGTTAATAATCCTGATTTACCTTCCCAAATTTCATCTTTACGTGAAATTTCTGAAGGGTCTTTTCCATCTTCTAAAATTAATGGACGTACGCCAGCCCATGTTGATTCAATATCAGCATCAGTAACATGCACATCAGGGAACATATAATTGATTGCATCAATTAAATAGTCTCTATCTTCTTGGTTAGTTAATGGTTTTGTTTTTTCATTATTATAAAATGTATCAGTAGTTCCTACATATGCTTTACCTTCACGAGGAATAGCAAAAATCATACGACCATCTTTTTCAGTATCAAAGTAAACTGCTTGACGTAATGGGAATTTTGATTGGTCGATAACTACGTGAACACCTTTTGTTAAACGTAATTGCTTATTGTTACGTGTATAGTCTTTCTTTCTCACTTCGTCTACCCATGGACCAGCAGCATTAATTACTTTTTTAGCATTAATTTGATACTCTTCACCTGTAAGCATATCTTTTACTTTAATACCACTTACTTTATTTTTAGCATCGTATACGAAGTCAGTAGATTTAGTGTGATTAATGACTTCAGCACCTTTTTCAGCAGCACGTTTCATTACTTCAATTGTTAAGCGGGCATCATCAGTACGATATTCTACGTAGTAACCGCCACCTTTTAAACCATCTTTTTTCACAAGAGGTTCTTTATTTAAAGTAGCTTGTTTAGATAACATTTTTTTACGTTCATGACGTTTAACGCCTGCTAAACGATCGTACATTGTTAAGCCGATATTAGTTGTGAATTTACCAAATGTACCCCCTTTATGCATCGGTAATAACATCCATTCAGGAGTTGTTACGTGGGGTCCATTTTCATAAACTATTGCACGTTCTTTACCTGTTTCAGCAACAACTTTGATTTGTGCTTGCTTCAAGTAACGTAAACCACCATGTACTAATTTAGTTGAGCGAGAACTTGTACCTTGCGCAAAGTCTTGCATTTCTACTAAAGCTACTTTCATACCACGTTGTGTAGCATCTAATGCAATACCTGCACCAGTAATTCCTCCACCGATAACTACAACGTCAAATTCTTTATTTTTTAAATTCTTTTTAATTAAGTTCCTATTAAAAGTAGATAATGCCATAATATACCCTCCAAAATTTATATTAAAAAAGAGAGACCTATACACACAGAAGTATACTGCATGATAACAGGTCTCTCAAATCTCGACTAATGTATTAACTTAATTACATTATAACATATTCTTAGTAACTAAGCCATAATTAAAAAACTAATCTTCTAATTTAAAGACCTGAGTAGCTTCTACTGCTTTCTTCCAACCTTTATATAACTTAGTTCTTGTTTCTTCAGACATTTCTGGTTTGAATTCTTTTTGTAATTTCCATCTATCAGCAATATCTTTTTTATCTTCCCAGAAGTCAACTGCTAAACCTGCTAAGTAAGCGGCACCAAGTGCAGTTGTTTCTTGAACTTCTGGACGTTCTACTGCTGTATCAACTATATCTGCTTGGAATTGCATAATAAAGTTATTTTTTACTGCACCACCATCAACACGTAAGTTGTTTACTTCAATACCTGAATCTTTTGACATTGCTTCCATTACATCACGTGTTTGGTAACATAAAGATTCTAATGTTGCACGAATGAAATGTTCTTTTTCAGTACCGCGAGTTAATCCGAAAATCGCACCACGTGCTTCAGAATCCCAATATGGTGTACCAAGTCCTACGAATGCCGGAACAAAGTAAACATTATCAGTAGAATTAACACGTGTTGCATAGTTTTCAGTTTGTGGTGCAGCATTAATAATTCTTAAACCATCACGTAACCATTGAATCGCTGATCCAGATACAAAAATTGATCCTTCAAGAGCATAGTTTACTTTACCGTCGAGACCGTAAGCAATTGTAGTTAATAAACCACTGTCAGACGTTACAGGTTTTTCGCCAGTGTTCATTAACATAAATCCACCAGTGCCATAAGTATTTTTCACATCACCGCGTTCGAAACAAGCTTGACCGAACAATGCTGCTTGTTGGTCACCAGCAATACCTGCAATTGGTACTTCTTGGCCAAAGAAGTGATAATCTTTAGTATGGGCATAAATTTCACTAGATTCTTTAACTTCTGGAAGTATAGATTTAGGAACATCTAATAATTCTAGTAATTCATCATCCCATTTAAGGTCGTGAATGTTATACATTAATGTGCGGCTTGCATTTGAATAGTCGGTGATATGCGCTTCTCCACCAGAAAGTTTCCAAACTAACCAAGTATCGATAGTCCCGAATAATAAATCGCCATTTTCTGCTTTTTCTCTTGCACCTTTAACGTTATCTAATAACCATCTTACTTTTGTGCCAGAGAAGTAAGGGTCTAATAATAAACCAGTTTTATTACGAAATGTTTCTTCATGACCTTGTTCTTTTAATTCATTACAAATATGTTGCGTTTGACGTGATTGCCAAACAATTGCATGATGAATTGGACGACCTGTTTTCTTATCCCAAATAACTGTTGTTTCACGTTGGTTTGTAATACCAATACCTTTAATTTGTTCAGGATCAACTTCATTTTCATTAATCACTTCAGCCATCACCGCTAATACTGAGGTCCAAATTTCATTAGCGTCATGCTCTACCCAACCTGATTTAGGAAAGTATTGCTTAAATTCTCTTTGCGCAACACTTTTAATTTGTCCCTCTTTATCAAATAAAATTGCTCTAGAGCTAGTTGTGCCCTGATCTATTGACATGATATATTGTTCCATAATTTTTCTCCTTCTTTCATTCTGACTATATGTGGTAAATATCCTCTAAGTCACATAGTCAATATATTACACTATTTAAAATTAATTCTTTATCTTTAATAAATTGATTCAACATCTTTATTTTTATTTGATTTATTAAGTGCTAAACCAATAAGTAATGTAATAATAACAACTACTATGCTAACACCACTCATAAAAGTAAATTCATTTTTGTAAAATACTTGATAAATCACGGCACCCAACATACCACCAGCAATTGGTCCTAGTACCGGTACAATTGCATACCACCAATTAGATCCACCTTTACCAGCAATTGGTAAAATCGCATGAGCAATTCTTGGTCCTAAGTCACGAGCTGGATTAATGGCATAACCTGTAGGGCCACCTAAACTTAAACCTATTGCAATAATTAAACTACCCACAATTAATGGATTTAATCCATCTGCAATTTTATTTACCCCAATGAATAAAATACCTAAAGTTAAAATAGTAGTTCCAATTATTTCACTTAAAAAGTTAGCAAAATAATTTTTAATAGCAGGTGCAGTAGAAAATACTCCTAATTTTGCACCTTGATCTGTCGTTACTTTCCAATGTGGTAAATACATTAACCACACAAGTGCAGCACCTACAATTCCTCCAAGCATTTGACAAACAATATATCCTGGTACTTTTGCCCAGCTAAAACCTCCTTCAACTGCTAAAGCAATTGTCACAGCTGGGTTTAAATGTGCTCCAGAAAATTGACCTACTGCGTAAACTCCCATTGTTACAGCTAAGCCCCATCCAGCGGCAATAACAATCCAATCCGATTCTTGTCCAGCGCTGCGTTTTAAATTTACATTCGCACATACGCCTCCACCAAACAAAATAAGAATGGCCGTGCCTAAAAATTCTGCTAAATAAGCATTCATGCTTTAACCTCCTAAAAAGCAAAGAGATTTCTACAAACTTACATAATTCGGCTTGCAGAAATCTCTTCGTCTCTCATTCAAATATTAACTTGTATAAATCATACAAAATTGTTGTAAGCGTTGTCAATAGCTTTTGTAAAAAAATTGTCACAATTTATATTTTTTTAATTTATTTGTAGATTAAAACATCATACTTTACAAATATTTTTAGGGGACAGCTTCAGCCTGTAGTCTACAGCTTGTCTTGTTCCCTCAAGAGTCTCGCCAAAATACTTTGTATTTATATGTAATTTTACATTGGAATATTTAAAAAATAAGGCACTTTCGTATAATTTAATAAATATCAATAAACTAAATTAACAAGGTTCCTTATATATAAAGAATATCACATGACTCTACTTACTCTACTAATGGCACTCAATATAAGAAAACGAGCAACCCAACGAGTTGAAAATAATCAAAAGTTTATAAAAAAGACAAGTTCTATATTATTTCAATAGAAATTGTCTTTTTTCACTTATCTAGAAACTTTATTTCCCAGACTCTTTTTTTATTATTTACTTGTCTACTTGACTAGGTACAAGCACACTTCAAATTATTGTCTCAGGTTAAAATTTTAATTTCTACCATAGTTTCCTATTACTTGTAGTTACATAGCTTGCGCCACTGTTGATTGCATCATTCACTTCTTTTTCTTCTTCAATTAACCCACCTGCTATAATTTTAGCAGCTGTTGCTTCTCCTACATTTTCAACAATTTTATGCGCAATACCTGGTAGTACTTCAACATAATCTGGCTCTACTTTCTTTATGAGTTGGATACTACGATTGAGCGCTTGACTATCAATAATAAAGACCCTAAAAATAGTAAGTACATTTAATGACTTTGCTTTTTGGATGACTTTTGTTTTTGTTGAAACAATACCTTTTGGTTTGTATGTTTGAATGATATATTCACATGCATATTCATCATGTGCCATTCCTTTAATTAAATCAATGTGAATATATACCTCAATGTCATGTTTTTTAAGTAATTCCATAATACTTTTTAAATGTCCTACATGCATATCTAAAAGGACACACACTTTATAATCCGTTTGAGTTAATTTTTCTAAATCTTTCATATTTCGAATTGCTGGTAGTACGTGTTCTTTCATTTCTACGCATCCCTTCTACATTACTCGCTTAAATAATTTCTCTAATTCATAATTTGAAAAGTTAATAATAATTGGTCTACCATGAGGACAAGTAAATGGATCTTCGGCTTCTCTTAATTGATCAATTAAATCTGCCATTTCATTATTTTTCAAGTAGTGATTTGCTTTAATTGACTTCTTACAACTCATCATAATAGCTGCATCTTCACGCATTTTTTTTACGTCAATTTTTTTATGATTTAATACTAATTCAATCATATCTTTGATAATTTCCTCTGCTTCAACTTTAGGAAACCATACTGGATAACTATTGACAATATAATCATATCCACCAAAATGTTCTAAATGGACTCCTACTTTATCAAGTTCTTCTCGATATTGATCAATAATTAATTGCTCATCTTTTGAAAAGTGGAATGTTAAAGGAATTAACAAATCTTGTACTTCATTTGATACTTCGCCTATTTTTTCTCTGAAGTATTCGTATTTAATACGTTCTTGCGCAGCATGTTGATCTATCATAAACATTCCATTTTCATTTTGAGCAATAATATACGTACCATGCACTTGACCAACTACTTCCATATAGGGCACTCGTCGAGATGGTGTTGAACTTACTTTACCTTTAATATCTTGTACTTCTTGGTTTATATCATTCTGCTGAGTATCATTTTTTCTATCAAGACGATAAAACTCATTCTCTTCATTTTCACTATTGCTATTTGAATCTATTGCACGATCTAAACTATTTAAAATATCTTTTTGAATGTCGAAATAATCTTTATCCGTACTACGTTCATTATTATAGACACTAGAACTATCGTTATCTTCTCTAGTATAAGAATCATTAGACGTTTGTTTTTCATCATATTGATAATCTATTGTTGAAAAAGTATCGTTAGACAAAGTGTTTAGTTCATTTTCGTTTTCTAATTGTTTTGATTGATTTAAATCATTTTGTTGTTTTTGCTCAAAATTAATTTTTTGCTGTTCAAATGTATGCAATACTTTATTTTTTTTAGATGTTCGATCTAAATCATTTTTAGGTATTAATATTCTATCTTTGAAGGCATTTCTGATTTTTTCAATAATTAAATTATAAAGTTGTTCTTCTTTTGAAAGTCTAACTTCAAGTTTTGTCGGATGAACATTGACGTCTACTAAAATTGGATCCATTTCTATATTGATATAGCAAATTGGATAACGTCCTATCGTTAGAAGTGTATGATATCCTTCAGTAATAGCTTTATTTAAAGCAAAATTTTTGATATATCGCCCATTAATAAAAATTGAAATATAGTGTTTATTACTACGAGAATGTTCTGGTTTAGCAACAAATCCTTCTAAATGATAGTCACTTGTATCTCCAGAAATATGAACTAAATCTTTCGCAACTTTGATACCATATATTTCAGCCATTACCTCATTGGTTCTTCCAGAGCCATTCGTTTTTAACATTGTTTTTCCATCAGATACAAGTGAAAAACGAATATTTGGATGACTCATTGCCATCCGATTAACAATATCTGTAATTTTACCTAGTTCTGTATATAAACTTTTAATATATTTTAAGCGAGCTGGCGTGTTATAAAATAATGATTCTACTTTAATATCTGTTCCTTTTTTAGCTTTTGCTGGTTTTTGAGATAATATTTTACCATTTTCAGCATAAATTTCATGACCATTTTCATTATCTGTACACGTTTTAAGTGTCACTTTAGCTACAGATGAAATACTCGCCAGTGCTTCCCCACGAAATCCTAATGTTCTAATATGAAATAAATCGTCATCATCATTTATTTTACTAGTAGCATGACGATGAAAAACAAGTTGCAAATCATCTTGCTCAATTCCAGTTCCATTATCTACTACACGAATTGATGAAATACCTGATTGTTCTACTTCTATATTAATTTCAGTCGCCTTGGCATCAATTGCATTTTCAAGCAGTTCTTTTACTACTGAACTAGGGCGTTCAACCACTTCTCCCGCTGCAATTTTATTTGCTAAAGATGTTTGTAATTCTTTAATTTTACCCATAGATTAACACCTCTATCTTAACTGATTTTGTAATTCGCTTAACTTAAGTAATGCTTCAATAGGTGTCATATTTGAAATATTTAAATTTTTAATTTGTGCTTCTATTTCGCTTTGTGTTTCATTCAAATTAAATAAGTCAAAACTTGTTTGTTCAAACACATCTGTTTGTTCAGTAGTTGAACGTTCTTTCTTATCGGTTAACTGATTTTTATTTTCGATATCTTTAGATGTGTCATTATATGGTTTACGATTAGCATTCTCATTTGGTAAATCATTTTGCTCAAATGCATTTAAAATGACTTGAGCTCTTTCAATCACTTTTTCAGGAAGATTTGCTAGCTTAGCAACTTGAATCCCATAACTATCGTCAACAGCACCGTCTTTAACTTTATGAAGGAAAATAAGTTCACCTTGATACTCATCTGCGGCTACATGTACATTTTTCAAACTAGACAATTGTTGATCTAATGTCGTTAACTCATGATAATGCGTTGAAAAAAGCGTCTTAGCATGTGATGTTTCAGCTACATACTCAATCATAGCTTGAGCAAGAGATAAACCATCATATGTTGAAGTTCCTCTTCCGATTTCATCGAAGATAATTAAACTATCCTCTGTTGCATACGTTAATGCTTTTTGTGCTTCTAGCATTTCAACCATAAAGGTACTTTTACCAGATACTAAATCATCTGCAGCACCAATTCTTGTAAAAATTTGATCGAAAATAGGTAATATCGCATGATCGCATGGCACATAAGCTCCCATTTGTGCCATGATGCTAATGATTGCAACTTGACGCATATAAGTTGATTTACCAGACATATTTGGACCAGTAATCAAATAAATAAAGTTATTTTGGTCAAGATAACAATCGTTTGGCACATAATCATTATAATCCATCACGCGTTCTACAACAGGATGTCTAGAATTTTCTAATTTCAATGTCTTGTCATCACTAAATTCTGGTCTAACATAGTTATACTTTTGAGCAATTTCTGCAAAGCTTTGTAAACAATCAAGCTCGGATATCACTTTTGCTTGCCTTTGTAATCTTTCAGTATATGATTTAACATGCTCTCTCAGTCGAATAAACAATTGATATTCTAGTTCAATTGCCTTGTCTTCTGCACCTAAAATAATATCTTCTTTTTCTTTTAGTTCATCAGTAATAAATCTTTCCGCATTAGATAATGTTTGTTTACGGTGATAGCCATAATCGCTTGGTTCGAATCCTTGGAGATTAGCGCGCGTGATTTCAATAAAATAACCAAACACTTTATTGTAGCTGATTTTTAACGATTTGATACCTGTTCTTTCACGTTCTTTCGCTTGAAGTTGCGCAAGCCAATCTTTCCCATTTCTAGAAGCTTCTAAGTACTCATCCAATTGCTTACTAAATCCTTGCTTAAAAAGACCTCCATCTTTAACTGAAATGGGTGGTTCTTCTACTAAACTATCATCCAAGACTTGCAATAAATCTTCTAAAGGTTCTAATGTGCTAAACTGTGTTGTTGCCACATTATCCATTTGTTCAAGAAGCGATTTAATATTCGGAATTTCAGAAATAGAATGTTTAAGTTGAATCAAATCTCGAGCATTTACATTTCCATAACTTACTCGTCCAACTAATCTTTCAATATCATATACTTGATTAAGATAGCCTCTTAAAGTGTCTCTTTCTATAAAATGATCTATGAATGATTCTACAATGTCTAATCGCTGTTCAATATTATCTTTATGAATGAGAGGACGATCAATCCACTGTTTCAAACGTCTTGCCCCCATAGGTGTTTTCGTTTCATCCATTAACCATAATAGTGTTCCTTTTTTACTTTTTAAACGAATACTTTCTGTAAGCTCTAAATTACGCTTTGCATAATAATCCATTTTCATAAAGTCAATTGCTGCATAGGTTATCACGTCTTCAATATGCGATAAATCTCTTTTTTGAGTATGATGAATATAATCTAACAATAATTGTGTTGTCAAAAACATTAATTTATTTTCCAATGTATTGACACTGTACTCCATCTCAGAAATTTCTTCTCTAACTGTAATCGTTTCTGTAGTAAGTGAAATTTGTTTTTTTAAGTCTTCATCTATGTCTTCTTGTACTACAATTTCATTAGGATTAATCGTAATAATTTCATTAATTAACGTACTTTCATCTTCAAAATTTGTCGTTTTCAATTCACCAGTTGACACATCACAGTAACTTAATGCGTATCCCTTTTCATTCTTAATGAAACTAAGAATATAATTATTTTGATTTTCATCCATTCCACCTTGTTCCATCATTGTTCCTGGTGTAACTACTTTAACGACTTCTCTTTTAACCATACCTTTTGTTTGTTTTGGATCTTCCATTTGCTCACAAATAGCAACTTTATATCCATTATTAATGAGAGTTTCAATATAGCTATTTGCTGAATGATACGGAACACCACACATTGGAATTGGATTTTCTTTTTTAGCATCTCTTTTAGTTAAGGTGATTTCTAATATTCTAGATGCTTCTTTAGCATCTTCAAAAAACATTTCATAAAAATCGCCTAATCTAAAAAATAATAAACAA
Organism: Staphylococcus sp. CoH_129_LAB_1; assembly: GCF_058191515.1. Classification (NCBI taxonomy): domain Bacteria; kingdom Bacillati; phylum Bacillota; class Bacilli; order Caryophanales; family Staphylococcaceae; genus Staphylococcus; species Staphylococcus sp. CoH_129_LAB_1. Next base: position 52,740 of record NZ_JBXWKZ010000015.1, read on the forward strand.
TCTTGATATTGAGATTTTATTTTTAAATATTGTTGCATCATAGGTGTCACATTAGCCATATTTTTTCACAACCTTACTGATATATACTTTTTTCTACGCACTTTTCAACTTGTATATTTTAACATATGTCATAATGAAGCGCTCGTCATCTAATTGGGATATTGCTTTTCAACTTAAAAAAGATTATCATCTCTCTATTACTCTTACTAAGCACTTAGCTTATTAAGAGTGTGAAATGATAATCTTAAATAAAATATTTACTTGAATTTATCTAATAATCCACGTTTCTTTAACACTATAAGTAAGATATAACTAATCGTTGCACCAAGAAAACTTGAAACAATAAATACAAGCATTAATGGCTTAATAAAGAAATGTTGCAATCCTAATATCCAAGATAGTGGAATACACGTTAAGCTACCAATAATTCCTGTTCCAATCACTTCTCCAATTGCGGCCATAAATATATGCTTTCTATACATATAGAAGATGCTAGCTAGAAACACACCAATCATACTACCAGGAAAGGCAAATGCACTACCTGTGCCAAATGTTATTCTTATTAAAGAAGAAATTAAAGCTTGTGCTAAACCATACCATGGTCCTACAAAGACAGCACATAATACATTTACAAAATGTTGTACTGGAGCTGCTTTGACTGGACCTAAAGGTATGATAATAAAACTACTAAATACGACATTAAAAGCAATAAGTAAAGCTGTAATGGTAAGTTTTTTAGTTTTCATCTTTGTATATTCCCTTCTGTTTATGAATCGTGATGCGCTTTTTCATTATGATCATTTAAACGTTGTTCCATAGTAGAAACCATCAATTGTAACAACTCATTTGCTTCAAATTGTGCTAAACGAAACTCTTTCACAATAGGTAATGCATTGATTTCTTTTTCAAGTTGGTAGATTTCTTCTTCGGATTTTTGAAAGGCTTGATGCTTACCATAATTTTGAAAATTCACTGACTGTTTTTGTTGCAATTTTAATTGTTTCATTTTTTGTTCAATTGATGAATTCTCATGAATTTGTTGCTCTACATTTTGGTATTGTTTAATCAATTCTAGTGACTTTATTTTGTTCGACACACAATTTGCTTGTTTTAGAATCTCTTCTTTATTATACATGTTAATTAGTCACCATAACTTGATCATGAAAATGTAAAAATTTTCCGTTTAGTGAGTATTGCTTGGCTTCTTCAATTTTGACATCAACAAGTTGACCAATAGCTTCACGTGGCCCTTTAAAGTTAACTAATTTATTTTTTTCAGTATAGCCTGCTAGAACGGTTTCATCTTTTTTACTTGTTCCTTCACATAAAACAGTAACAACCTGTCCATCATAATTTTGCATTGCTTTTTCTGAATATTGTCCAACTTTTTTATTTAAACGTTGCAAACGATCTTTTTTCACTTCAGTTGGAACATTATCTTTCATTTTAGCAGCAGGCGTACCATCTCTTTGTGAATACAAATACGTATAAGCGTGTTCAAATTGAACTTCATCATACAATGAAAGTGTTTCTTCAAATTGTTCTTCTGTTTCATTAGGATAACCTACTATTATATCAGTAGTAAGAGCGACATTAGGAATAGCTTTTTTAATTCTATCAACTAAATCTAAGTAGCTTTCACGTGAATATTTACGTCCCATTATTTTTAATACAGCGTTATTTCCAGATTGTACAGGTAAATGGATATGAGGAACGATATTGCCACCTTTTGCAATCACTTCAATCATTCTATCTGTAAAATCCCAAGGATGACTTGTTGTAAAACGTACGCGTGGAATGTCAATTTTAGAAATGTCTTCTAATAAATCACCTAAACCATAATCTAAATCTTTAATATCTTTTCCATATGAATTAACATTTTGTCCTAATAGTGTGATTTCTTTATAACCTTCACGGGCTAAGCCACGAACTTCTTCAATGATATCTTGTGGTCTACGACTACGTTCTTTTCCTCGTGTAAAAGGTACAATACAATATGTACAGAATTTATCACATCCATACATAATATTAACCCATGCTTTTGTACTTCCTTCACGTACTTTAGGTAAGTTTTCAATAACATCACCTTCTTTAGACCAAACCTCAACGACCATTGCTTTTGATAAATATGCTTCTTCTAAAATTTCAGGTAATTTATGTATGTTATGCGTGCCAAAAATCATATCTACATTTTGATAAGATTTTAAAATTTTATTTACAACTGATTCTTCTTGTGACATACAGCCACATACACCAATCAATGTTTCAGGTCTATTTTTCTTTAAGTGTTTTAAATTACCAATTTCACTAAACACTTTATTTTCTGCATTTTCACGAATAGCACATGTATTAATTAATATAACATCCGCTTCATTAATGTCATCTGTTGCTTGATAATCTAAAGCTTGTAAAATTCCTGCCATTACTTCAGTATCATGTGCATTCATTTGACAACCATATGTTTTAATTAAAAATGTTCTTCCTTTACCCATGCCTTTATATTTATCTTCAATATGAAAATCTCGATTGTATTGAACATCTTGTTTACCACGTTTTTTTGCTTCTTTAAGATTTGGTGGTTGATAAACATGTTCGAAATATTTGCTATAGTCTTTTTCTTCTTTTTTATTACGTTCGTTTAAGATATCTATCGTACCAGCTTTTCTTTGCTCTTCATTCACTTTAAAAAATCCTTTCTATATGCCCTAATATTATTAGTACATTATATTAAAATTAGCATTAAAGTGCAAAAAGAGTTTACAAATTAATATATTTCATTTGTTAATTATTGAATAAAAAAGTGGAATAGATATCACTATGAATCCTACTCCACTTAAACTATACTTTAATTTATTCACTTAACTTTTAATTATATTATGCTTCGTCATATTTACCAGTTAATGTTTCAATTGAAATACCTTCTGGTACATGATAAAACTTCACTTGGCTAATAATACTAGGACATTCTAATTCAACCATTCTTTCATTTAATTTTTGAATTAAAATTAAGCATTCACTCATATCACCTTGCACAGTTGTTTCAAGTGGTCCTACTCTGTAATGCAGTCCTGACTGATCGATAATTTTAATAGCTTCATCTACATAAGGAATAACATCATCGTTATTAGGTGTTTTAGGAACAATTTGTACACTCATTAACGTATCTTGCATAAATTTCACCTCTATATTTTATTCATAATTTTATTTTATCATGATTAGCTTTTTAAATCTGAGTTATTCCCTATTTCCTATTGCACATTGAATCGCTTTTGCGAAGTCGTACATTAATTTATCCCAATTTGATTTTTCTTCTCTACTTTTTCGATTTGTTTTATTATTTTTGAAAAAAGCTTTACGTAGCGAGGTAGTTAATTCAATTTGTACACCCATGCCCTTAGCTGTACAATTAACTATGTTATTATCCTGTTCACCTGAAATATGACTTGGTGCTTCTGTAGCTTTTATACCTATATTATTTAATTCTTTTATGATTGATGATTTTAAACGTTCGTCTTTTCCACCAATATAAGCAATGTTCTCGTCTCCTTCGCAACCATGTATAATAATAGCTTGGCTACTATCAGTTACCAAGTTCATTGCCTCTTCATTATCATAATGTGTAGAAGTTACGTGTAATTCTTGATTTCCTTTACTACGTAAACCTTCGAAAGTAAAGTAATTGTAATCTCCTTCATCAGCAATCATACATGCTAACTCAGTTGTAGCGGGTTCAATGCCTCCCCCATGAATTGCTAATATTGAAACATTGCTATTTCGATTTCTAGTTATTATTTTCCAGTCTTCATTTTCAGTCGTTCTTTTTTCCAATTCTTGCATTGAATTAAATTTGTCCAACATCCCCACTCCTTTTATTTACTATACGATTCTCTTCCCTAATGAGAATAAATAACTGGAGTTTAACAAAATTTTTATAAATTTAAACTTAAATTAAAAAACATTCCTGAAGTCATATAATACTGGACTGACCCCAATTAGTGGGAATGATATAAAAACACTTTCGTTGAATTCATATTAAAATGAATCATGCGGAGGTG
>NZ_JBXWKZ010000016.1:0-50840 GCF_058191515.1 Staphylococcus sp. CoH_129_LAB_1
CCCTGTAAAATACAGAGAATTAGCAGCCTAGAACATAGTGTTTTTATTAAGTTCCCATTTTAAGGGTTCAGTGCCTAGTAGTCTGGAATGTTTTTTTATTATAATTTATGATGGATCAACTTGTTTGATCGCAGGTTTTTCAAATGTCATTTCAGTCCCATGACCATTTACTGTAATCACCACTGATGTTTCATCCACAGCTTTGACTGTTCCTTTGATTCCACCAATTGTTGTGATTTTTTGACCTGCTTCAATACGACTAATCATTTCACGATGCTCTTTTGCTCGTTTTTGTTGTGGTCTTATTAAAAAGAAATAAAAAACTATAATTAAAATTATAGGCAAGATTAATGCTGAAACATTCATTATGTTGTTCTCCTTATTAAAAGTTTTTAGGGTTCTCTACATTTAGTCCATATTGTTCAAAAAACTCTGCTTTAAAATCTAATAAACGATCTTCTCGAATGGCTTGTCTAATATCTTCCATTAATTTTAGCAGAAAATGTAAATTATGAATAGTAGTAAGACGGATACCAAACGTTTCCTCTGCTTTAATTAAATGTCTAATATATGCACGTGTATAATTCTTACAAGTATAGCAATCACAATTTTCATCTATAGGACTAAAATCATCTGCATATTTAGCATTTTTTATAACTAATCTTCCTTGCGAGGTCATACATGTTCCATTTCTAGCTATGCGTGTTGGTAACACACAATCAAACATATCCATACCACGAATGCTGCATTCTATTAATGCATCAGGTGAACCTACTCCCATTAAGTATCTAGGTTTATCTTCTGGCATAAATTGAACTGTATGTTCAACCATGTCATACATCACTGGTTTTGGTTCACCTACAGATAAACCACCAATAGCATATCCAGGAAAATCCAATGATACAAGTTCTTTAGCACTTTGTTCTCTTAAATCTTTGTACTCTCCACCTTGTATTATACCAAATAATGCTTGATCTTCTGGACGTTGATGTGCTTCAAGACATCGTTTAGCCCATCTCGTTGTTCGTTCAATGGAATCTTTTACGTATTTATATTCAGCAGGCATAGGCGGACACTCATCAAATGCCATCATAATATCTGAACCTAAGTCATTTTGAATTTGCATTGATTTTTCTGGGCTTAAAAACAACTTAGAGCCATTTGTGTGGTGTCTAAATTCTACACCCTCTTCTGATATTTTTCTAAGATTACTCAAACTAAATACTTGGAAACCACCAGAATCTGTAAGAATAGGGCCATCCCAATTCATGAACTTATGTAAGCCCCCAGCTTGTTTGATAATATCATTTCCAGGTTGTAACCACAAATGATACGTATTTCCCAATATAATTTTAGCTTCAATTTGTCTTAACTCTTCTGGACTCATTGTTTTAACCGTTGCTTTCGTACCTACTGGCATGAACATAGGTGTTTCAAATGAGCCATGGGGTGTATGAACAATACCTAAACGTGCACCTGATTGCTTACATGTTTTAATGTGCTCATAAGTTACTGCTGGCATAATCTGTACCTCTCATTCATTAAATTATTAACATTGCATCTCCAAAACTAAAGAATCTATATTTAAGTTTTACCGCTTCTTTATAAGCATGTAAAATATATTCTCGACTACTAAAAGCAGAGACTAACATCACTAATGTTGACTTAGGCAAGTGGAAATTAGTAATCAATCCATCTATGGCTTTATATTCAAATCCCGGATAAATAAATATATCTGTCCAACCACTTGTTGCAATAAATTGCTCATAATCACGACGAATTGTTTCTAACGTTCTGGTAGAAGTTGTACCTACAGAAATAATTCTATGACCATTCTCTTTAGTTTGATTTAGAATATCTGCAGTTTCTTCAGTCATTTGATAGTATTCACTATGCATTTCATGATCATTGATATCCTCTACACTTACTGGTCTAAAAGTACCTAGGCCAACATGTAGTGTAATAAATGCTATATTAACACCTTTATCTTTTATTTTTTGCAAAAGTTCATCTGTAAAATGTAATCCTGCAGTTGGTGCTGCAGCAGAACCACTTTCTTTAGCATACACAGTTTGATATCGATCCGGATCATCTAAACGCTCTTTAATATAAGGGGGTAAAGGCATTTCTCCTAACTCATCTAAACGTTCTTCTAAAATACCTTCATAATGAAGACGCATAATACGTCCACCTTGTTCTAACTCTTTTATACATTCAGCAATGATTTTCCCCTCACCAAATGATAAAGTATTACCTACTTTAATACGTTTCGCTGGTTTTAATAATACTTCCCAGTCATTTCCCTCTATCCTAGTAAGCATTAGCATTTCTACCTTCGCACCTGTTTCTTCTTTTAAACCGAATAAACGTGCCGGCATTACACGTGTGTCATTTAATACTAATGTATCTCCTGGCTTAAAATAATCAATAACATCTGTAAAATGTTTATGTTCAATCTTTCCTGTCTCTCTACCTAGCACAAGTAATCTACTTTGATCTCTATTTTTTAAAGGCGTCTGAGCAATTAACGATTCAGGTAAATGATAATCAAACTCCTCAACGTTCATATTATTCCCTCATTCTTTAATTTTTTTGAAATGTTCATAGGCAAATGGTGTTGCTTTTCTACCTCTTGGTGTTCGTTCTATAAATCCTTTTTGTATTAAAAAAGGTTCATATACATCTTCAATTGTAATACGTTCTTCTCCAATAGACACTGCTATCGTATCAAGTCCCACTGGACCACCATTATATTGATTAATAATACAATTCATCATTTTATGATCAATATAATCTAAACCTTCTTCATCCACTTGTAATAAGTTTAAAGCTTGCTTTGTTGTTTCAATATAAATTTGTTCATCTTCATTTACTTGTTGAAAATCTCTTACTCTCTTTAATAATCGATTTGCAACACGAGGTGTTCCTCTTGAACGTTTAGCAAGCTCAATTGCACTTTCATCATCAATATTTGTACCTAACACCTCAGCAGTTCGAATAATAATTTCTTTCAAATCTACATCCGAATAGTACTCTAATCTTAAATGAACGCCAAATCGATCTCTTAATGGACCTGTTAAACTTCCTGCACGTGTTGTCGCGCCTACTAATGTAAATGGTGGTAAATCAATACGTATACTACGTGCTTCATCACCTTTACCAATAATAATATCTAAGAAGAAATCTTCCATAGCAGAGTATAAAACTTCTTCTACTACACTACTTAATCGATGTATTTCATCAATAAATAAAACATCACCAGGTTGTAATCCAGATAAAATCGCTGCTAAATCTCCAGGTCGCTCTAATGATGGACCAGATACAGTTCTTATATTTACTTCCATTTCATTTGCAATAATATTTGAAAGTGTTGTTTTACCTAATCCTGGAGGACCAAAAAGTAATACATGATCTAATGGTTCATCTCTTAATTTAGCCGCTTTTATAAAAACTTCTAAATTATTTTTTATCGATGATTGTCCAATATATTGTTTTAAATTAGTTGGTCTGAGTGAGAATTCGAAAGAAGATTCTTCATTGTGTAATGATTGATCTACCATTCTATCATCCATATTTATCCCCCCAGTTATCATTCATAATATTAAGATACAAGTGTTTTCAAACCAATTTTAACCGCTTCATCGACAGACTGAACAGCTGTTTTATTAAGCACTTTTTCAACTTTAGATAGTTCTCTTTTAGAGTATCCTAAAGCTGCAAGCGCTAATAACGCTTCATTAATTAAATTGTCATTTTCTTTAACTTGTCCGTCAACCTGTAATAAGGTTTCACTAGTTTCTTCTGTAATTTTAACTTTACCTTTTAAATCCAATACAATTTGTCGTGCAGTCTTTTTACCTATACCAGGAAATTTCGTTAGATAAGCGTCATTTTCATTTTCAATGGCACGTTTAACTTCGTTTGGTGTACTTGTTGCTAGAATAGCTAAAGCAGATTTAGGGCCTATACCTGTCACTTTTATTAAGCTTAAGAACATATCTTTTTCTTCTTCGCTAATAAAACCATATAGTAATTGTGCGTCTTCTCTTACAATTAGTGAAGTAAATACTTTACATTTTTGATTTAAATATTTTTGAAATCGATATGAATTGGGAGTTTGAATTTCATAACCGATACCATTTGACGTTTCTACAACAATATGTGTTGGAAACAGCTGAGACAAATGTCCTTTTATATAAGCGTACATAGATACCTTCCTTACATACTCATACTAATTAATTCAACTTTATAAACATGTTGAATGTTTCTCAAAGTGCCCATAACTTTTTCTATTGATAATGATTGATCTTTTGCACTCAAAGAGAGTGTAATCGTTGCTTTTTCTTCCATTGGAACACTTTGATGAATAGTTAAAACGGATAAATCTAATTCTGAAATAGTTTGTAATACTTGAGCAAGCATTCCTACAATATCATTAACATAGAGAATTAAGGTGAACTCACGATGTTCCAAAATCTTTTCATCTACAGGAAAAATAGTCTCTCTATATTTATAAAAAGCACTCCGTGACAGATTAAACTGTTTAACTGCTTCGTAAATGGACAGTGTTGAATCATTTTTTAAGGCATCTTTAATCTTCAGCGTTTTAACCACTGATTCTGGTAAAACGTCTTCCCGTATTAAATAAAACTTTTTATAATCTTTACTGTCCACTTAAACGTCCTCCTATTCGACGAATTCAAATTCTCCTCCAAGTATTCTAACAATATCACCATTACTACATCCACGCTCTCTAAGTGCATCATCAATACCCATAGAGCGCATTTGACGTGCAAATCGTCTTACTGCTGGATCACTATTAAAGTCTGTCATTTTGAACATACGTTCAATTGCATTACCGCTTACTACATAAGCACCATCATCATCTCTTGTAATCGTAAATTTATCTTGAGATGGTGTATGTTTATATAGTACACGATTGACTCCTGCGTCTTCGTCTTCTTCTACACTAAAGTCAATGTCTTTTACTTCTTCTAATTTATCAGCAATTGTATATAGTAATTGATCAATATTATCTCTTGTAATTGTAGAAATTGGAACAATAGTTACATCTTTGTCAATTTCTTCTTTAAATAATTCTAGGTTATCCTTTGATTCTGGTATATCCATTTTATTTGCTACTATAATTTGAGGTCTATCCTCTAATCTTTGTTTATAATTTACCAATTCTTTATTGATAATTTGATAATCTTCAAATGGATCCCTACCTTCAGAACCACTCATATCTATCATATGAACGATTACTTTCGTTCTCTCAACATGACGTAAAAATTGATGACCTAAACCAACACCTTCTGAAGCACCTTTGATTAAACCAGGTAAATCTGCCATAACAAAACTTCTATGATCAGGTGTTGAAACCACACCTAAATTAGGTTTTATTGTAGTAAAATGGTAAGCGCCAATTTTAGGTTTTGCCTTAGATACAATAGATAATAATGTTGATTTTCCTACACTTGGGAATCCAACGAGTCCCACATCAGCAAGTAGCTTTAATTCCAAGGTAACATCTAATTCTTCCCCAGGTTCTCCATTTTCACTAAAGTCTGGAGCTGGATTTCGAGGTGTTGCAAAACGTGAGTTTCCTCGGCCTCCTCGGCCTCCTCGAGCAATGACTGCACGTTGCCCTTCTTCGACTAGATCTGCTAAAACCTCTTCAGTTTCTACACTTTTAATAATTGTACCAGGTGGCACTTTTAAAACTAAATCTTCAGCATTTTTACCATGCATATTACTGCTTTGACCATTTTCACCTTTTTTAGCCTTAAAATGACGTTGAAATCTGAAATCTAACAGTGTTCTTAAGCCTTCATCAACTTCAAAAATAACTGAAGCACCTTTACCTCCATCACCACCGGCAGGACCACCAAATGGTACATATTTTTCTCTACGATAAGCCGTAATTCCATTACCTCCATCGCCAGCTTTTAGAGATATTTTAACTTGATCGACAAACATATATCTCACCTCTTTTTATATATTTTATTAATTTATCGCTAATATTATATCATTAACTCTAAAATGATAAATTCTATTATAATAACTTTTAAACAAAAAATAAAACACCAGAAGTCTTCACTTCTGGTGTTAACTAGACAAAAATTATTCAGCTACTGCATATACAGAAACTTGTTTTTTGTCGCGACCTTTACGTTCAAAACGCACAACGCCGTCGATTTTAGCGAATAATGTATCATCGCCACCACGACCTACATTTTCACCAGCATAAATTTTAGTACCGCGTTGACGATATAAAATTGAGCCACCTGTTACGAATTGACCGTCTGCACGTTTAGCACCTAAACGTTTAGATTCTGAGTCACGACCGTTTTTTGTAGAACTTACCCCTTTTTTAGATGCGAAGAATTGTAAGTTTAATTTTAACATCGGGATACACCTCACTTATAATTTAATCTGATATTTTCATTATATTCATCTTCAATCGTTTGTAAAGAAACAAGCATTGCTTGAAGAATTAATTGTGCTTGCTCATTGTTAGTGTCTACTGATCTAATATGGAAATGACCTCCATCATCATTATAATCAATATCCGGCTTTTCAGAAGTTAAACTCAAAATGGCATTTACACTTCCAAAAAGAACAGCTGAGGCACCTGCACAAACAATATCATAGCCATAATCACCATGATTAGCATGTCCATCCATAATGACGTCTGTTACTTTACCTTCATCATTAATTGAAATATCAACAGTAATCATAATTAAGCGTTGATTTTATCAATTGTTAATTTAGTATAAGGTTGACGATGACCTTTTTTACGTTTTGAATCTTTACGACGTTTGTAAGTGAAAACAGTAATTTTTTTACCACGACCTTGTTTATTTACAGTAGCAGTTACTGTAGCACCCTCAACAGTTGGAGCACCAACTTTAACTGAATCTCCACCTACAAATAATACTTTATCAAATGTGAATGAATCACCTTCATTAACATCTAATTTTTCAACGAAGATTTCTTGACCTTCTTCTACTTTAATTTGTTTACCGCCAGTTTCGATAATAGCAAACATACCTTGCACCTCCTATAATTATAAGTCACGCCATATACAGGTGATAAAATAATAATATTTTAACGCTTAAACCTGTATTTGTGCGGTTGTATGTAGCTATAAAACTACTCAACTACTGCATCTTACCATTACTTATATTCAATGTCAATCTATTATATCGGCTTTTTAAAAATTTTCAAGAATATAGGCATAAAAATAATCAATAAAACAATATTTAATATCAGTGTTGGAATAACACGAAGTAATATAAAGTTTAGTAAATCAAATTCAGCATAGCCAATGATAGAGTATATGATTGCTACAAATATTTCAAGAATCACTACGCCAACAATACTGAACCAATAAACCATCATGTAATCTCGGTAAAAAATTTTCAAGAATTTATTAAATATTGTTACTATGAATATATAACCAAACATATATAACCCATAGACACTACCAAAGTAAATGTCAGTAATAACACCTAAAAAAATACTTAATAATAAAGTAACCATAAACGGTCTATAAATTGATAAAAGTATTAGATACATTAAAGTTAAATGAGGAACTAAGATAAATGTTAAGTTGCCTATATGAAATGGAATGACTAAACCAATAAGCGCATCAAGATAAAAAACGATGATACCGATAATTATATATACGAACGTTTTCATTATCGATTCTCACTTTCATTGATATCCATATTATTACTTCTTTTCGCTATATATACATGTTGAATATCTGATAAGTTAGCTCCAGTTTTCACCCTCACTTCTTTTGCTAAACCATATTCATCATTTTCTACCTTCGTCACTTCTCCTATGTATAAGTCACTTGGCAATTGATCAGCTAATCCACTTGTTACTACTTTATCACCTTCTGAAATTTTATCTTTATTATTGATATTACTAATAATTAACTCTTGTTTTTTAATATCATAGTGATCAATTAATCCAAAAACATTTTTAGAATGATGTTGAATATTGACTGATAATTTTCCAGCTCTTGTATTCGTTGAGAGTAAATCAACTTGAGAAGAAAATTGATTTACTTTTGTTATTCTTCCTACTAAGCCATCACTTGTAAACACTGCCATGTTATTGCTTACACCAGCTTTTTTACCTTTATCAATAATTACGGTATTCATCCACTGATCTGGATTACGTGCTATAACAGCACCCGAAATTGCATCGTATTTTGAAGCATCGGTCATATCAAGTTCTTTTTTTAAGTTTTTATTTTCAGCTTCTAATGCCTCATTTTTTGCTTTTAATTGATTAACTTCTTTATTACTAGATTTGTTAGAATTAAAAAAGTTACCAATTGCTCCAGTCACAAAATTTACTGGGTAACTAATTACTCTCTGACCAAATGATACTGAGTCCCCCACATATTGCTCAGGAGGTGATTGAGTTTGTGAACGAATGGACAAACCAATCAATGCAATAAAAATAATTATTGCACAAAAAACAACAATTAACTTGTTATTTTTGAAAAAATTTATCACTCATAACACCTCTATTTTTTATTTTAAACTATTATATTCTATTTTATATTACTCTAAGATTGAAATAAAGAATAATATAAAATATTATATTCAAATAATAAAAAAGGAACAAGTTAGAATCTTCTTTAAATCCTAATACTTGTTCCTATCAAATAACATCATATTGAATTATACAATTTTCTTTTAATTTTATGATTCTTTATTCGGCTTATCTTTTTTATCTTCTTCATAGAGCGTTTCATCTTTTCTCCATTTAGAAAATAAATTTTGTGCTTTTGCTTGTTCATTTGCTTGTTTTTCTTTAGATTGTTCAGACATATATTACACCAACCTTCAAATGATTATAATATCTATTTAGACACTAACGCATTTATTTATTTTTTTCAAATTATATTTATTAATACTCATTTTGAGTTTTTAAAGTTATTGATTGTCCTAGACGATTTAATTCTTGTTCCATTTCAATTTCCGTACTAAATACTTTAATCGTCTCACTTCCGAATTTGTAAATGATAAATTCATTATTTCTTTGCCCCGCAATATAGTGGTCATTAAATCCCATTCTTCCTAAACCAGAAACTTCCATAAATTCTTTTTTATCTATAAATTTAAATACATTTCTCGTTTGATTGTCAGGAATATTTTGAAGTAAATTATTTTCTTCTATGACATAACTTTTACCATTCGTGGGCACTGGTGTTGATGTTTGGTTACTTGGCGCAGGTCCAAATTGATTATTGAGAGATTGATTCATTGGATTCCAGTCCTGTTCTCTTAAAAAAGGGGCATATTTTAATGCAAAATATACAATACCGAGGATTGCAATAACTGCTACTATATTTTTAAAAATGCTAAAAAACGTTCGCAATAAAATCCCTCCAATTTTAAATCTAAATCATTATAAATATAAAATAGGTTTTATCCATCGGTCTAAAGAAGTAAATTAAGTAAATTCTAAAGACTGATTAACATTTTGTTAAAATATATTATAATAATAAATATAACTTGTAAAATTAATTTAGAGGAGTGTGAGAAATGAACATTCTTACAATTATTTTACTTATCTTGCTTGCAGTTATACTTTTTAAAGTAGGTTTTGCACTTTTAAGATTTTTAATTTCTGCTACCTTTATCATTCTAGGATTATATTTAGCCTATCAAGGCATACTTTGGATTTTAGAAAATTTTAATGTGCTTTCAGCTTATATAAGATAATTAAAAGCTAGTTACTTTTCAATGTAAATGATTCAATCCTAATTGCTCTGTGATTGTATTTTACAAAAAGTTAACTAGCTTTATTTTCGATTGCTTTGAGACAAATATTCATAAATTTTGTATATAGCTGATAATAGTAACCCAAATATCGTTCCAGTTACTATATCACTAATGAGTAATAGATATAATTGAGTATGCGAGTGATTTACGAATACTCCGATAAAAGAAAAAATTGTTATACCAACAATTGATAACAGCACAGTATTAAACATTTCTTTTAAACGAATTGTTTTTTGTTTAATATTCAATCTCATTATGTAAATAATAGGTATTAAAATTCCTATGATTAAAAATAGCGTCATCTTGCACCTTCTAAATAATTTATTTAGGACCTATTATACTAAATTTTTAACAACGAGACTATAAAAACGTTTTAATTTCTTATACGAAGTATCCTTCTTCTACCAGACTAGTAAATTTTTGATCACCGATAATAATGTGATCGAGTAATTCAATACCTAGAATTTGACCACATTCTTTAAGTCTAATTGTAGTAGCAATATCTTCTTTTGAAGGAGTCACATCTCCAGATGGATGATTATGAATCACAATTACTGCATTACTTGAAGCTCTAATGGCAGCATTAAAGACTTCTCTAGGATGTATTACTGAAGAATTTAATGTTCCTATAAATATAGTTTCTTCTTTAATCACTACATTTTTAGTATTTAAAAATAAAGCAATTAAATGCTCTTGAGTCAAATCTTTCATTTTAGACATCATCATATCTGCGACATCTTCAGGAGATTTAATCTTTACTTTTTCAATCGAATTACGTTTATTTATTCTTTCTCCCAATTCAAAAGCTGCTTTTAATGTTACTGCTTTATGTCTCCCTATGCCTTTTATTTTTAACAAATCATTTATTGAAAGTAACTTCAATTCTTTTAAATTATTCACTTTATTAATAATCTCATTTGCAATATCAATACTTGAACATCCTTGTCGTCCAGTATTAATTAAAATTGCTAATAGTTCACTATTAGATAAACTTTTTTCACCATATTGAATAAGTCTTTCTCTAGGAAGCTCACTTTTAGCCATATCTTTAATTTTCAAAAACATCACCTTTTCTTTATTAGTTACATAATATTATCGGAAAAATTAATTAATACAATATAGGAGATTGAGATAAAAGGAATAAGTGGGATTTTATGAATCATAAAACGATACATAATAATAAAAAAAACTATACTAATTACACAAGTTAACAATAATAGATGAAGCATAAATTCATAAGTATAAAATAAAGAAAGTAAACTAAGTAATAAAATATCACCGTAACCTATACTTTTTGGATTCAACAGAAAAAATGTGTGTAATAGAAAGAAAATAATTATAAATGAAATATAATGTACTGAAGAAATATATATACCAGTAAAGAAAAAAACGAGGATTAAGTTACTGTTGATTGTTAATGTTTCAATATCAGTTATAGACATCGTTATTAACATTAAACAAGTTAATATAAAGAGAGAATAATTTATATGTATGTGTGTAAATAATACATACGGCACAATAAGAAACGATAATACTTCGCCAATAAAATAGGATCTTTTTAAAGTGTTTGAACAACATCTTGAGTGTCCTTTTAAGTATATGAAACTTAATAATGGTATTGTGTCAAACCATTTTAATAGTGTATGACAATAATCACATTGTGAACGTTGTTTGAAATATTGAAGATTTACATCCTCTACACTCGAAAATTGATATAAAAAACTAAATATCACACTACACATAAATGCTAATAATAATATTATTCTAACCACCTCTTATCATTCATTATAACTAAAATAAGGTCTAAGTAAATGTTATATTGATCGGTTACATTAAATTCATTTCAAAAAATAAACTTATCTTCTTGAAAGCATTTTAAATTTGATAAATACGAATAAATCATCTTAGAAAATAACTAGATTACTCTTAATCACATCAATTCTATAATTAATAAAAAAAGCTATAAGGAAGTTTCATTTTAACTTTCCTTATAGCTATATTTAGATATTTAAAATATTATATATTATGAATCAAATTTAACTTTCGATTTCACTTCACTTATAAAATATAAGCTACCCGTAATCAATAAACCATTACCATCATAACGATTTATAAAATCAACATAGTTATCAATATATTCGATATTATCAGTATCTATACTTTCAAGTAATTCTTTTTTAGACAAGGCTTTATGAAAATCAAATTCAGTAAAATAAAATGTACTAGCTAAGTTTTGTAATTTACTTAACATTTCCATCACAGGTTTACCTTTAATTGCCGAAAATAAAACATCCATTTTCTCAAGATCATAATAATTTTTGATTGTTGAAACTAATGCTTCCACACTTTCATTATTATGCGCTCCATCAATTATAATAAGAGGGCTTTCTTTAACCTGCTCAATACGCCCTGTCCAACAAACACTTTCAATAGCATCAATCATTTTATTAAAATCTAATTCAATAATATTTTCTTCATTCAACTCTATTAGAGCTGTAATAGCTAATGAAGCATTTTCTTTTTGATGCTCACCTATCATATCTAAGAGAATTGTTTCTAACTCATAATCTTTATATCTATAAGTAAACTCATCATCTTCAGATATAATAATGATTTCTCTATCAAGTTCAATTGGCTTTGCGTTCTGATTTTCCGCTAAACCGCGAATATATTTTAAAGCTTCCTCATTTTTCACTGCATAAATGACTGGTACATTAGGTTTAATGATTGCACCTTTATCTTTTGCGATATCTAAATAAGTACTTCCTAAAATATCAGTGTGATCTAATCCTATACTTGTCAAAATTGAAAGAATAGGATTAAACACATTAGTTGAATCATTTTTAATTCCTAGTCCCGCTTCTACAATAACGAAATCTACAGGATGTATGTCCCCAAAATATAAAAACATCATTGTTGTTATAATTTCAAATTCTGTTGCGGAGCCGAGTTCAGTTTCTTGTTCTAACGCTTCACTTACTGGTTTAACTCGTTCTACTAGTTCAACTATTTCGTCATTTGAAATTGGATAACCATTTAAACTAATTCGTTCGTTAAATGTTTCAATAAAAGGAGAAGTAAATGTTCCGACTTCATATCCATTCTCAACTAATGCAGCTCTTAAATAAGCTACTGTAGAACCTTTTCCGTTTGTTCCACCCACATGAATACCGCGAATATTTAATTGAGGATTATTTAAGTGGTTAAGCATCCATTCCATTCTTTTAACACCAGGTTTAATACCAAACTTAGTGCGCTCATGTATCCAATATAAACTATCTAGGTAGTTCATTGACAATTCTCCTATGCTTTTAATTGTTCAATTCTGTTTTTAACACCATTATATTTTTCTTGATATTTTTGTTGCTTTTCACGCTCTTCATTTATAATCTTTTCAGGTGCTTTATTAACAAAATTCTCATTTGATAATTTTTTATCAACACGGTCTAACTCTTTTTGAAGTTTGTCTAATTCTTTCTCTAAGCGTTCAATTTCTTTATCCATATCGATAAGTCCCTCTAATGGTAAAACTACTTTACCAGCAACAACTACCGCCGTCATTGCTTTTTCAGGAATATCTATATTTGTATCAATAGTTAATTCACTTGGATTACAAAATCTATGAATATAATCGGCATTTTCTTCTAAAGTTACTTTAGTTTCTTCATTTTTAGCCTGAATCAGAATAGGAATTGATTTAGAAAGTGGTGTATTTACTTCTACTCGTGATTGTCTCACAGATTTAATAATTTCAACTAATTGTTCCATTGTTTGTTTACTTTCATCAAACACAAATTCTTCTTTAACTGTTGGCCAAGCTGCTTTTACAATTGTTTCTCCTTCATGTGGTAAACTTTGCCAAATTTTTTCAGTTACAAATGGCATAAATGGATGTAACATTCTCATTATTTGATCAAGTGTATAACTTAGCACAGAACGTGTTGTTTGTTTTTGACCTTCATCTTCACCGTTCATTGGAATTTTACTCATTTCAATATACCAATCGCAGAATTCATCCCAAATAAAGTTGTATAGAGCACGTCCAACTTCACCAAATTCATATTTTTCACTTAGGTTTGTAACCGTCTCTATTGTTTCATTTAATCGAGTCAAAATCCATTTATCCGCTAAAGATAGATTACCAGATAAATCAATATCTTCTACTTTAAAGTCCTCTCCAATATTCATCAAGCTAAAGCGAGCACCGTTCCAAATTTTATTAATAAAGTTCCACACAGATTCAACTTTTTCAGTAGAATAACGTAAGTCGTTTCCTGGAGAAGAACCAGTTGCTAAGAAGTAGCGTAAACTATCTGCTCCGTATTTTTCGATGACATCCATTGGGTCTACACCATTACCGAGTGATTTACTCATTTTACGACCGTCTTCAGCTCTTACTAGGCCATGAAGAAGTACATCATTAAATGGTCGTTTACCAGTAAATTCTAATCCTTGGAAAATCATTCTTGCTACCCAGAAGAAGATAATATCATAACCAGTTACAAGAACATTCGTTGGATAGTAATGTTGGTAATCTTTTACTTCTTCATTAGGCCAACCTAAAGTTGAAAATGGCCATAATGCACTTGAGAACCATGTATCTAACACATCTTCATCTTGAGTCCAATTTTCGATATCAGCTGGTGCTTCTTCACCAACATAAACCTCGCCTGTTTCATTATGATACCAAGCTGGAATTTGGTGACCCCACCATAATTGTCTAGAAATTGTCCAATCTCTAATTTCTTCCATCCAACGGTTAAATGTATTTTCAAAACGTGGTGGATAAAAATCAATTCGATTATCTGTTTTTTGATTATCTAGTGCTTGTTGTGCAAGTGGTTTCATTTTTACAAACCATTGTGTAGATAAATAAGGTTCTACTACTGCACCAGAACGTTCCGAATGACCAACAGAATGCATATGTTCTTCAATTTTAATTACCAATTCTTGAGCTTTTAAATCTTCTACTAATTTTTTACGACATTCGAAGCGGTCTAAACCAGCATATTGATCTGCATTGTCGTTCATTTTTCCATTTTCATCCATAACAATAATGTTTTCTAACTTATGTCTTTGACCAATTTCGAAGTCATTAGGATCATGTGCCGGTGTTACTTTCATAGCACCACTACCAAATTCAATATCAACATACTCATCTGCTAAAATTGGTAATTCTCTACCTACAATCGGTAAAATCACTTTTTTGCCGATAACATCTTTATAACGATCATCATGTGGATTAACCACAATAGCAGTATCACCTAGCATAGTTTCAGGACGAGTCGTAGCTATTTCAATATAACCATTACCGTCAGCATAAGGATATTTAAAATGGTAAAAATGACCTTGAACATCTTCATGAATCACTTCTATATCTGATAATGCAGTACGTGCAACTGGGTCCCAGTTTATAATACGCTCTCCACGATAAATAATACCCTTGTTATATAAATCGACAAATACTTTTCTAACTGCTTTACTTAATCCATCATCAAGAGTAAAACGTTCTCTACTATAATCAAGACCTAAGCCTAATTTAGCCCATTGTTTACGAATAAAAGATGCATATTCTTCTTTCCAAGACCAAGCATGTTCTAAAAATTTTTCACGTCCTATATCATGACGAGAAATACCTTGTTCCTTTAATTTAGCATCTACTTTAGCTTGTGTTGCAATACCTGCATGGTCCATACCAGGTAAATACAGTGTATCGTATCCTTGCATACGTTTCATTCGAGTAATAATATCTTGTAATGTTGTATCCCAAGCATGTCCTAAATGTAATTTACCAGTTACATTTGGTGGTGGAATAACAATAGTATATGTTTCTCTAGATTCATCTTCTAGAGGTTTAAAATATTCATTTTTCACCCATTCTTCATAACGCCCCGCTTCAACTTCACGAGGATTATACTTTGATTCCATTTTCATTGATATAACCTCCTAAAATAAAAAAGCATCCTTCCTAATGTATAGGACGGATGCTCCGTGGTACCACCTAAATTCAAGACGATACCTTAATATCTTCTTGCACTTATTTATGATTAACGCTCATACACGCTTTTACCTACTATTATATATGTATTCAATAAAAGAACTTGTGGGCTACCTTCAGTTTGATCCTTATACATATTTACACCATCCATATGCTCTCTTTAATAAGTATCAAACGTACTCTTCCCAAAAAATATATTTAATTACTAATTAATAGTATAATAGAAAGCAATGATAAGTCAATCTTTTGGAGGAATATTTATGAACGCATGTGCCTTTGGAACAAAGAACCCTGTTTATTTAGAATATCATGATAAGGTATGGGGACAACCTGATTTTAATAGTCTTTCACTTTTCAAATTACTTGCACTTGAATCTCAACATGCTGGTTTATCTTGGTTAACCATATTAAAAAAGAAAGAGGATTACGAAAAAGCTTTTTATCATTTTGATCCTATCAAAATTTCAAAAATGACTGTGAAGGATATTGATGCTTTAATGACTTTTCCAAATATCATACATAATAGAAAGAAACTAGAAGCCATAGTATCTCAAGCCAAAGGTTATTTACAAATTGAAAAAGAATATGGTAGTTTCAGTAAATTTTTATGGTCATATGTTGATGGACATCCTATTGATTTGCACTATAAAACTCCTTCAGAACGTATCACTGTTGATGAAAGAGCAAAACAACTTTCAAAAGATTTAAAAGCTTATGGTTTTAAGTTTATAGGCCCTGTAACAGTATTCTCTTTTATGGAAGCGGCTGGTTTATATGATGCTCATTTAGAAGGATGTCCTTCAAAACCTAATCATTAAATATTGAAAGGAGTGAGACAGAATTCATTTTGAATTCGCTGTTTCACTCCCTTTTATTTATCATCAATTTTTTGTCGTTTTAAAAAGTAATTAATTATTGGTGCTACTAAAAATAATATAAAAAATATTCTAAAAATATGAAAACTTGATATCTTAGCAACATCTGCACCAGTAGCTATGGCAACTAACACAATTTGACTCATTCCTCCAGGCGCCCCACCTAAAAATAATTCGTTTAATGGATGATGAGTGAACAAATGAACAATAAAGACCATCAAAAATGAACCTAAAATTAAACATATATTTTGATATATAATTGCTATGGCAATGCGTCCTTTTAAATCACTTAGTAAATGTGCAATTTGTAAGCCAATTCTAATCATATAAATCACTTGTGCAGAAGCAAGAATATAGTTATCTAAAGTAAAAGTCATATGTGTAGATAAGTTCCAAACAATTAAAACAGCAATTGGAGCTAATAATTGTTTTGTTGGGAAATTTATTTTCGACATAAAGAAATAAACAATAGCTATAATAATCATAATTAAAGCAATTTGTGGAACATTTAAGGCTTTTGTTAATGGTGTTGCTTTATGAATCATTTCTTCACTAGATGATGAATTGCTAAATAAAAAAGTAATAAGTGGTACAAGTACTACTACAAAAATAACTCTAGAAGTTTGAGTCAAACTTACAACTAAGATATTCGCTTTTTTATCTTCTTCAGCCATAATTAACATTTGGCTTAAAGCGCCAGGTATAACACTCAATATAGCAGTTTCAGTATTGACTCTTGCAATTTTTTTAAAAAAATAAGCAATCAATAATGATAACGTAATGAGCAAGACAGTCACTATGACAATGATTGACCAATCATTTTTGATATCATTAATGACTTTTGACGTAAAAGTCGAACCGATTTGTACTCCGAGTAATACTAAGCCAATTTGACTAATCCAAAATGGCCATTTGACATTTAATTTTAGCACTTTAACCACAATAATCGAGGCTATAATAGGCCCAAACATAAATGGCAAAAGTATATGAGATGCTTTTAATATTAAACTAATTATGATTGCTATTAATAATAAAATAATATTATTTAGCCAAATTCGTCTCAAACATTATCACTTCTTTCTATACTAAAAGCATTTAAATTAAAAAAAGTGGAACGGTGATATAATCTCATCTTTGTTCCACTTTTATTATATTAACTTTTAAATATTAAACAATTCTGCTTAATGCATTATCAAAAGCATGAATCGTTTTTTCGATATCTTCTTTAGTATGTGCAGTAGATAAGAATGTTCCTTCAAATTGAGAAGGTGGTAAGAATATGCCTTCTTTAGCCATTTCTCTATACATATTACTAAATAGCTCTAAATCACTTTGATTCGCTTCTTCAAAGTTGGTTACAGGTCCTTTATTTAAGAAATAACCAATCATAGAACCAGCTCTATTTACTGTAATAGGAACATTGTGTTTAGCAAATACCTCTTTAAGTCCTTTTTCTAATATATCGCCTAATTCTTGGAAATACTCATATGATTCAGGCGTTAATTGATTTAGTGTTTCATAACCACTTGTCATTGCTAAAGGATTACCAGACAGAGTTCCCGCTTGATAAATATTACCTACTGGGGCAATTTTATCCATAATTTCTTTTTTGCCTCCAAAAGCACCTACAGGTAAACCACCGCCAATCACTTTTCCTAAGCATGTGATATCTGGTGTCACACCAAAATAACCTTGAGCACAGTTATACCCTACTCGGAAACCTGTCATGACTTCATCAAAGATAAGTAAAGAACCATATTCTTTAGTGACTTCCCTTAATCCTTCTAAGAAACCTTTTTTAGGAGGAACAACCCCCATATTTCCTGCAACTGGTTCTACTATCACACCAGCAATATCATCTCCATAATTTTCAAATGCTACTTTAATCGCCTCTAAATCATTATAAGGTACTGTAATTGTGTTTTTAGCTGTGCCTTCAGGTACTCCTGGTGAATCTGGAAGACCTAAAGTTGCTACACCAGAACCTGCTTTGATAAGCAAAGAATCACTATGTCCATGATAGCATCCTTCAAACTTAACGATTTTATTTTTACCAGTATAACCTCTAGCAAGTCTCAATGCCGCTAAAGTAGCTTCAGTACCTGAAGAAACCATTCTTACTTTTTCAATTGAAGGCACTCTTTCAATTACAAGTTCAGCTAATTTATTTTCTTCTAGTGTTGAAGCACCAAAACTAGTGCCTTTATCTACAGCATCATGTAATTTACTAATGACTTGTTTATTTTTATGACCTAAAATTAATGGTCCCCAGCTTAATACATAATCAATGTATTCATTGCCATCTATATCATAAATTTTCGAACCTTCACCATGATCCATAAAAATTGCTGGTGTATCTACTGATTTAAATGCTCTTACAGGGCTATTGACACCACCAGGCATAAGTGTTTCAGCAATGTGCATTGCTTCTTGTGATTTTTCATAAGTCATTAACTCGTTCCTCCTTAACCATTATTTATCTAAGTAACGGCAAATATCTTTCGCGAAATAAGTAATAATCATATCTGCGCCAGCACGTTTCATTGATACCATTTGTTCCATAACTATACGTTCCTCATCTATCCAACCATTTAGTGACGCTGCTTTTGTCATAGCATATTCACCACTAACATTATATGCAATAACAGGAATATTAGTATTATTTTTTACATCTCTAACAATGTCTAAATAACTTAAAGCTGGTTTAACAATCATCATGTCTGCACCTTCTTTTAAGTCACTTTCTAATTCTCTTAGCGCTTCTAAACGATTGGCTGGATCCATTTGATATGTTTTTCTATCTCCAAATGAAGGAGCTGAATCTGCAGCATCTCTAAATGGTCCAAAGAAACTAGAAGCATATTTAATGCCATAGCTCATAATTGGAACATTATAGTAACCTGCATCATCTAAACCTTGTCGAATTTCAGTAACAAAACCATCCATCATATTGCTTGGAGCAATAATATCAGCACCAGCTTCAACTTGAGAAATTGCTGTTTTAACTAATAACGGTAAAGATTTGTCATTATCAACATCATGAGTATGATCGTCAATCACACCGCAGTGACCATGATCAGTATATTCACATAAACAAGTATCAGCAACAATTAATAAATCCTTATGAAGTTTTTTTGCTCGACGTGTTGCCTCTTGAACGATACCATTATGATCATATGCACCAGAACCTACTTCGTCTTTTTCATTAGGTACGCCAAAGAACATAATCGCTCTAATGCCTAACTCATAAGCTTCATTAATTTCTTCATCTAATAGATTTAAACTTATTTGGTAAACACCCGGTAACGATTTAATTTCACTTTTAACATTATCTTTTTCTACTACAAAGATTGGATAAATTAAATCTTCTTTTCTAATATAATTTTCTCTTACTAAACTTCTCATTGTAGCTGAAGAACGTAATCTTCTATGTCTATCGAATTTCATTATTTATTCCTACTTTCTAAAAATGTGTTTATTAATGCTTCAGAAGTTTGTTTATCTGCAATATAAGGTTCATAACCGTATGCTCTTATGCTATTTGCAGTTTGTTGACCTATAGCATAGTAATTTTTAAAATGCTTAGGAAATGCCTCACTAAAATAATAACGCACTGCAGATGAACTTGAAAATGTTAATGCTTCAACTTGATTATGTTGAATTAAATTGATAACTTCAATAATGTTTTCTCTATTAGGTATAGGCGTATACAAGTCAATTTTTACAACATTATTATATTTAGAGAGAAATTGTTGCAATTTTGGTCTTGCCAGTGCACTACTTGGAATCAAAATAGATGAATTTTTTAAATTTAATCCTTCTAACAATCCTTCTTGTGAATAATCATTTGGTATAAAGTCTATATTTATACCTAAACGTTTACATAACTGTGCAGTTTTAGCACCTACTACTGCAACATGTTTTACATTAATGTACTCTAAATATTTATAAAATAAACGTACAGCATTCTTTGAAGAAAAAATAAGCCAGTCATAATCATGATGCAAGAGTTGAGTATCAAATTCAAGTGATTGAATTTTAATAAATGGCTTATGAATAACATCTACCATATTACTTTGTACTTTACTCGTTTGCGTCATAACTATAACTGGTTTCATTTAACTATAACACCTCTACTATGATTTAGTATTATTGTGGTGCTTCCTCGTTTAATTTTCTTATAATTTCATATGCACCTTGTTCTTTAAGAATCTCACTTACTCTGTTGCCTAATTTTACAGGATCAGTCCCTACTTCAGTGTGTTCATAACGCTCTTTACCATCTGGCGTCATGATTAAACCTGTAAACTCAATTTCTTTATTACTGTTGTATTTCGCATATCCACCAATTGGAACTTGGCAACTTCCGTCCATTGCAGCTAAAAATGTTCGTTCAGCTGTCACACAATTTGCCACTTCATCATTATGAACTTTTTTAAGTAACTCGAGTAGTTCAGTATCATTACTGCGACACTCAATTCCAAGGGCACCTTGACCAATTGCTGGTAGTAATATGTCTTTATCTAAATAAGTTGTTACTACGTCATCAGACCAGCCCATACGTTTAAGGCCTGCTGCTGCTAAAATAATAGCATCATAATCTTCTGTTTCTAATTTATTTAGACGTGTATCAATATTTCCACGGATCCATTTAATTTTAAGATGAGGATATTTAGATAATATTTGTGCACCTCTTCTTAAGGAACTTGTACCAACTATACTATTTTTAGGAAGTTCGTCTAACGGCACGTGATTTTTAGCAATGTAGGCATCAAAAGGTATTTCCCTATCAGGAATACAACCTAATGTTAAACCCTCTGGGATAATACTAGGAACATCTTTTAATGAGTGTATTGCCATATCGATATCTGTATTAAATAGTTCATTTTGAATCTCTTTAACAAATAGGCCTTTTCCTCCAACCTTAGATAGTTGTTGATTCACAATTCGATCTCCCTTTGTGACAATCTCTTTAATTTCAATTTCTAAAGATGGATTAATTGCTTTTAATTTATCAATGAATTGTTTACTTTGCGTTAAAGCAAGTTTACTTCTACGTGAACCCACAACTAATTTACGCATAAATAAGGCCCCCTACATAAGATTTTTTAATTAAAATGAGTAGTAAAAAATAAATTTACCATACATAGGCAAAATATCATAATATTAAAATAAATTAAATAAATTGAGATGATTTTCTTTTTTAAATACATAACGATATATCCTGTATAAAGAAGCGTAATAATGACAGACAACATAACCTTCGGATCTTTAAATATTGACACACCAACTGCATATATTCCCCATTGAGCAATTAAAATAACACTCAATATTAATATCACTAAACCGCCTACAGTTGAGTAAAAGACTATCTTTTCTAGAGTTGCCACACTACCAATTCTAAAATATTTCTGATTAAAATTTTTCTCCTTAAGGTTTTTATATTGAATGATGTATAGCAATGCATTTACAAATGCAAGTGCAAAAAAAGCATAACTCAATACTGCAAGACCAACATGTACAAGTAATAATTCGTTTATAACTTTTACTCTTTGTATACTCTTTGTATAATGTTCAGGTCTAAATGTATTCATCATTAATAAAATAAATCCAATTACATTCAGAAAAAACACAGAAAAACTTAAAACTTTAACAATATTTAAAACTAAAGAAATAGATATAATGATCCATGACAAGAAGAAGAAAACATCAAATATGGAGTTAAGTAATATATTACTATGTGAAGTAATATACATAGACAAAGAGATTGTTTGCAAAAACCAAACAATCCCTAAGGTATAAATTCCAAGTACTCTAACCTTATGACTTTTCTTAACAAAGTCTATAAAATAACAAAGAATGCTAATTAAATATATAATTAATATAATTTCATGAAATCTAATAAATAGTGTTTCCTGCATATTCTCACCATTTTAATATGCTTATTCAAAACTAAAGATATGTCGTATTGAAAGTTCCTTTTCTTTTTTGCGATCTTTCATCGTTTTATAAGGATCTTCAGCTTCAATATCAAATATATTTTGAAATAGCTCTAATTTTTCATTACTCTTTTTATCGTTACTCAATTCCTTAGCCTGCTTAATAGGATCTTTTAACATTTGATTAATTATACTTTTAGTATGTTTTGAAATGACTGTTCGTTCTCGATTTGATAGATTAGGTAATTTTCTATCAATACTATCCATTGTTTCAGCTTGAATAGTCATTGCTTTTTCACGTAAAGCTCTTATTACAGGAACTACACCCAACATATTTACCCAGTCATTATGTGCTTTAATTTCAGCAGGAATTTTATTAGAAATAGCTTCAGCCGCCATTTGTCGTTCTTTTAAGTTAGCATCAACTAAACCTTTTAAATCATCTACATCATAATTAAATACATAATCACTTAAATCATGACATGGCTCAATATCACGTGGTACTGCTATATCTAATAATAACAGTTTAGATTTTCTATATGATAATGCTTGGTTAATCATATTTTTAGTAATCATATAATCTGGTGAACTAGTGGAACTAATAACGATATCTGTTGAAGCTAATAAACTAGGCAAAGATTCCAGTTTATCATAACTTACATGATGTTTTTCAGCTAAAATTTTAGCTTTACTTTCTGTACGATTTACAATTGTAATATCATCAATGCCTGAGCCAAGTAAATTTAATAATGATAATTCACTCATTTCACCTGCACCAATAATAATAGCTTGTTTACTTTTTAATTTACCTAACACTTTTTTCGATAATTCCACAGCAGCATATGAAACACTCACAGCATTATCTGCGATATCTGTTTCATTATGTGCTTTTTTAGCAAAAGTAATTGCTTGTTTAAATAGATGATTAAAGATAGTTCCAGTTGTTTTTAAATCTTGTGCTAAGAAAAACGCCTCACGCATTTGTCCTAAAATTTGTGTTTCTCCTAACACAATTGAATCTAAACCTGAAGTTACACGCAATAGATGCTCTACTGCTTCGTCCCCCACTTTCACTTCAGACATTGCCTTTATATCATCTACTTCGAATCCAAATGAACGAGCTAAAAATCGTTGAATATAATATCGTCCAGTATGAATTTGATCCACTACAGCATATACTTCTGTACGATTACATGTCGATAATATTACGTTTTCTAAAATCGCTTTAGTTTCGAATAAATCTTCATTGGCTAATCGTAAGGCATCATCTCTAAAAGCAACTTGCTCTCTTACAGCTACATCAGCAGTACGATGATTTATGCTAATAGCAATAAAATGCATTTATAACGCCCTCCATATACTAACAGTATTGTTAGTATAACACATTTTAAAATGAATTTAAGTTGGATGCTCAAATAAATTAGAAACATTCTAATTTGAAGTCAAAATTTCGTCACTTAATTACTCAATATTCTTTTTTTAATTTATATAGTTAGAAATAATATCCCAAATATATTGTTGTTTAGAATTTTGAATTGAAGAATAACTAATAATCGTGTCATTAGGATCTAAATCTAATTTTTCTTTTATATTTTTTATATGTTTCTGAACTTTACCTTTCGCAATTTTATCTTCTTTAGTACAAACAACTAATGTTGGAAGATCAAAATGTTTTAAATAATTATACATTAATACATCATCTTCGGTAGGATTATGTCGTAAATCTACAAGTTGAATGACTAAACCTAGATGTTCTCGTTTGGTTAAATATTCTTCAATCATTTTTCCAAATTTTTCACGCTGTGATTTACTTACTTTTGCATATCCATATCCAGGAACATCGACAAAGATAAGTTGTTCATCAATATTATAAAAATTTAAAGTCTGTGTTTTTCCGGGTTGCTGTGAAGTACGAGCCATATTTTTTCTGCCAATCATACTATTAATAAAAGAGGACTTCCCTACGTTAGAACGTCCACTTAAAGCAACTTCAGTTAAATTGGTTTCAGGATATTGTTCTTCTTTTACTGCACTAATTATTAATTCTATATTATTTGGGTTAATATTCATATTTAAACACCTCTTCATTGTTATAGCTGCTTTATTATAATATAAATGTTTCAAAATCTAAAATTTTAAAAAAATGAATATGTATAAAAATAAGGAAGTAGTTTCGAATTCTAATGAATTCTATCACCACTTCCTTATTTTATGATTGCGAATTAAGCTGATGTTTTAGTACCATTCAATAAATTGCCCTCTGAATCGTACAATTCAGGTTCAATTTCATCATTAATTGTTTGATCAGTCACTATCACTTTAGCAACATCCGTTGATGAAGGAACATCATACATAATATCAATTAAAGATTCTTCTATAATCGATCTTAATCCACGCGCTCCTGTTTTTCGTTCAATTGCTTTTTCACTGACTGCCGCTAAAGCTTCTTCTGTAAATTCTAATTCAACGTTATCAAGAGCTAACATTTTGGTATATTGCTTAACTAATGCATTTTTAGGTTGGGTTAAAATATTTTTAAGTGCTTCCACGTCTAATGTTTCTAAATTAGCAACAATTGGTACACGTCCGATAAATTCTGGGATTAAACCATACGCTTGTAAATCTTCAGGACGAATTTGTGCTAATAAAGCTTCTTCATTATACTTATCAGCTTCGTTACTAGCAAAGCCAATGACTTTTTCACCTAAACGACGTTTAATCACTTCATCTATGCCATCAAACGCACCACCTAATATAAATAGAATATTAGTTGTGTCAATTTGAATCAATTCTTGGTTAGGATGTTTACGTCCACCTTGAGGTGGCACACTTGCTGTTGTACCTTCTAAGATTTTGAGTAACGCTTGTTGCACACCTTCACCAGATACATCACGTGTAATTGATGTATTTTCAGATTTTCTAGCAATTTTATCAATTTCATCTACGTAAATAATTCCTTTTTCTGCTTTATCAATATCAAAATCAGCAGCTTGAATCAAACGTAGTAAAATATTTTCAACGTCATCACCAACATACCCAGCTTCAGTTAAGCTTGTTGCATCTGCAATAGCAAATGGTACATTCAATGTTTTAGCAAGTGTTTGAGCAAGTAATGTTTTACCACTACCAGTTGGCCCAATTAAAGCAATATTACTTTTTTGTAACTCAACATCATCTTCATTTGGACCTAATTGTTGAATACGTTTGTAATGATTATAAACGGCAACTGCTAAAGATTTTTTAGCTTTTTCTTGGCCAATAACATATTCATTTAAATGGTCCATAATTTCTTTAGGCGTTGGTAATTCAGTAAATTCTTCTGAAGTAGTTTGAGCTAACTCTTCTTCAACAATTTCAGAACATAATTCGATACATTCATTACAAATATATACACCACTACCTGCTACTAATTTTTTTACTTGATCTTGGTCCTTACCACAGAAAGAACATTTTAAATTTTCTTCGTCTTCATTAAATTTAAACATTCATTTACACCTCTATCCTTAAACGACTATACTAGATAGCATTCTACAATGCAAATTGATAGTTAACAACTAAAATGCTTAAAACATATAGTAGCAGATACATATAAATGATGCACCTGCTACTAATTTTAAACACTATATCAATTTAAAAGTTTATTATTTGTCTTCTTTTTTATCGTCTTTAGCTGACTCTACATATTTAGCATTGTCTTTTAATAAGTCAATTACTTTTTGAATACGAACATCATTTTTAATGATATCAGTATTACCAAGAGTTTGTTTAATATCTTCAACTGAGATATTAAATTGACCACTCATTTTTTCTAATTCTTTGTCAATATCTTCATCTGTAACTTCGATATTTTCTTCATCTGCAATTGCTGATAGTGTTAAGTTTGTTTTAACACGTTGCTCTGCATCATCTTTCATTTGATCTCTTAATTGAGATTCATCTTGGCCAGAGATTTGGAAATAAGTTTGTAAGTCTAAACCTTGTTGTTGAATTCTTTGACCAAATTCTTGAACCATACGATCTAATTCAGTGTCAATCATAGCTTGTGGAATATCAATAGTTGTATTTTCAGTTGCTTTATTAATTGCTTCTTCTTTTTCAACATTTTCAGCATCTTGTGCTTTTTGTTCTGATAAACGTTTGCGTAAGTTTTCTTTATATTCGTCTACTGAATTAGCATCTGAATCTAATTCATTTGCGATTTCATCAGTTAATTCAGGTACTTCTTTGTATTTAATTTCATTTACTTTAGTTTTGAATGTAGCTTCTTTACCAGCCAATTCTTCAGCGTGATATTCTTCAGGGAATGTTACAACAACATCTTTTTCTTCTCCAGTTTTAACGCCTACTAATTGATCTTCAAATCCTGGGATAAATGAACCTGAACCGATTTCTAAATCATAACCATCAGCTTGGCCACCTTCAAATTGTTCACCATTCACATAACCATCAAAGTCAATGTTTACAGTATCTCCTTCTTCAACTGCACCATCTTCTTTAACAACCATATCAGCCAAATGGCCTAAACTATGATCAATTGCGTCTTGTAAATCTTTATCAGTTAATTCAGAATCTTGTTTTTCAATTTCAAGACCTTTATAATCTCCTAATTTAACTTCAGGTTCAACAGTAACTGTTGCTTCAAATTCGAAATCTTTACCTTTTTCAATTTGAGTTACATTGATTTCAGGTTGAGCTACTGGATTGATTTTAGTTTCTTCAATAGCTTCACCATAAGCTTCTGGTAAAAGAATATCTACTGCATCTTGATATAATGCTTCAACGCCAAAACGTTGTTCGAAAATTGGACGAGGCACTTTACCTTTACGGAAACCAGGCACGTTAATTTGTTTAACCACTTTTTTAAATGCTTGATCTAATGCTTTATTTACTTTTTCTGCTGGAACAGTAACTTTTAATAATCCTTCGTTACCTTCTTTTTTTTCCCAAGTTGCTGTCATGTATAAATACCTCCATGCTTACATTTTTAATTTTTTCAACTTCCCTATTATATCATAGGTCCAATATGGACACAAACAATGTTTTATAGGGGCTTGTTAATAATAATTCAACTTTACTGAATAATTTAAATAAACTAAAATGATTTGCTCATATTTAATTATCTAACTGTTGAATAAATGTTAGTAATTCTTGATTAACTTCACTTATTTCTATACCAATCATTGACTTAAAATAAACATCGTAAGCTATTACCCAATCTTTTTCATTATAAAGCGAAAATATATCAATTGGATATAGTTTAATTGAGTGATTATTCATCACATATAGTGCTTCATTTTGAATATTCAAAGCTCCATCTTCTAATTTATCTAGTACTTTTGGAATAACAGAAGTTTTTAAATCTGTATGTTCTAAACCTTTTAATTTTGCAGGTATGATGTTCACTTCATAGCCATACTTCTCAATTTTTATTTCACTATCATAATTCGCAAAGCGTAAATATTCTAGCATGAGACTTTTTAAATTATAAGATTCTATTTGGCTAGACAATAATAAACCAACTGTCTTTCTAAACTCATAATGTCCGTTATCAATAAGTTTAATTATTAATTTAGTTTGACGATTTAAATCTAAACTAAAAAATTTTGATAATAATTGACTAGAACGGTTTTTATCTTCATCTAATTTAGATTGTGCATATTCTTTTAATGGAAAGAGCGCCATCCTAGTTTTATGTTCTTTTACTTCATTAATAATTTGATTAATGACCTCAATTGCTTCAAAATTCTGATTTAAACCTATTAATGCCTCTATATAGTAAATGATAAGTTCATCGTAATGGGGTATACCTTTTTTTAAAAAAATAATTGCTTCTTCTCTTAATTCTAAATATAACTCTAATTCATTTAACATTTCACATTTAATCAATGATAATTGATTGTCTAATTCAAAAGAGGCTTCATATATATCAAATAATTGATACATTTCTTTATATTTATTTTGTTGTTTTGCATTTAAAATATTATGGTACAACTTTTGCTTTGATTGAGGGAAAGGGATAATGTCAGACATATTGAGCCCCCTTTATTTTAAATCTTTTAAAATTAACGCACTCCATGATTCAAAATGATTTAAATCATTTATTTTATCTTGTGATATCCAATTAATTTTTAAAGTGTCCGTTTCTTTTACTTCTACATCACTAGATTTTACCTTAATTTTAAAAACAACACCTATATGAACTTTTCCAACTTCATTAGTATCATCATTAATAAAACCAATATATTCCATATTTTGAGATCTATCTTCAGTTAACCCCACTTCTTCATGGAGTTCTCTTTGTGCATTCACTCTTAAAACTTCATTAATTGAATCCGCACCAACAACATTGTTCATATGTCCACCTACACCTACTGAAGATTGACCATGTAAGCGTTCTTCCCCGCCGCCACTTAAACGTTGGTATACTAAGATTTCATCATTTTCATTTTCTAAAAGACAATACGAAATGAGTTGTTTGTAAGATGGATTGTCTTCCATATCTCCACGTCTTTTTACTTCATAATTTTTAAACGCATCAAATATTTCTTCACCTTGACTTTGGTTTTTCGATAAGAATCCATTAAATGCATTTTTTTCATTATTAAATAATATTTCTCTTGATACGACAATTATTTGTTCATCAAATTTAGACATAGCTAACTCCTTGAAAGTAATATTCTTTTTTAATAGTTTAACAAACCAATGATTTAAATCTCAATTATATTTAACTGGTTCTTTTACTTATCATATTTCTATTAAAGAATACTTGATGAATAAAAGTAAATAAAAAAGCCAATAAGGATTTATAATCACCTTATTGGCTTTTAAATATTAATTATTTTAAAGCATCTTTAGCTTTTGATACTAATTCACCGAAAGCTTTATCGTCTGAAATAGCAATTTCAGAAAGCATTTTACGGTTAATATTAATGTCAGCTTTTTTCAAGCCATTCATTAAACGAGAGTAGCTGATGTCATGTTGACGAGCAGCTGCATTAATACGTGTAATCCATAATTTACGGAAATCACGTTTACGTTGACGACGGTCACGGAATGCATATTGACCTGATTTCATAACTTGTTGTTTTGCTACTTTATATAATGTATGTTTTGAACCGAAGTAACCTTTAGCTAATTTAATCGTTTTTTTACGACGTGCTCTTGTTACTGTTCCACCTTTAACTCGTGGCATGTTGAATTCCTCCTTAAATATATCGCTTTATCATCGTTCGAAAGTAATATTAATTATTTTTTGTAAGCTAATAATTGTTTTACGCGTTTCATATCGCTTTTAGATACTAATTTAGCTTTACGTAATTTACGTTTTTGTTTAGTATTTTTATTTGCAAATAAGTGAGATGTGAAAGCTCTAGAACGTTTTAATTGACCTGAACCAGTTCTTTTAACACGTTTAGCTGCTCCACGGTGAGTTTTCATTTTTGGCATGATTCATTTCCTCCTAATAAAAATAAATTATTTTTCGTTTACAGGCGCTAACATAATGAACATTTGACGCCCTTCCATTTTAGGTTTTTGTTCAACAGTGGCAATATCTTTACATTCGTCAGCAAATTTTTCTAAAACACGTTGACCAATTTCTTTGTGTGTAATTGCACGACCTCTGAAACGAATAGAAACTTTACATTTGTCTCCTTTAGTTAAGAACTTACGTCCATTTTTCAACTTAGTTTGGAAATCGTGTTCCTCAATAGTTGGACTTAGACGAATTTCTTTAACATTGATAACTTTTTGTTTTTTCTTCATTTCTTTTTCTTTTTTCTGTTGTTCGAATTTGTATTTACCATAATCCATAATTCTTGCAACAGGTGGTTTAGCATTTGGCGCTACAACTACTAAATCTAATTCAACTCTTTCAGCCATTTCAAGAGCTTCTTTTTTAGATTTAACACCAATTTGGTCACCATTTTGGCCAATTAAACGTAATTCTTTTGCGCGAATTTTTTCGTTAACTTGCGTTTGATCTTTTGCTATGGTTGACACCTCCCAAAATTTTACGAAATTTTCCCAAGCAAAAAGAGCGGACAATATTTGCCCGCTCTTCACTCATACACAATAATTGTGTGACATGATTAACCTGCCAACAGCTTAATGCGTCGCTACAGGTGAGAAACGGGTGTTTCTACTTGGTTCGTTTCGTAATCAACGTTATTAATCATATCAAGTTTTATTATGCATGTCAATCATTTTTTTACATTTTTTAATGATGCTTTACTTCATCCATTGATACATCTTGACTTAAATCAACTTCTTCGAGAGGTATTTTTTTAGTTTTGTATCTTAATTTATGATAAATAAAGAATACTAAAAATACTGGAATACCCATATACGTAATAATAAATCGATTAAGATCGAAGTTCCCTGTTTTGATGAAATCCACATCTTGTCCAACAATCACAATCACACATAATATACCTGCAAATATTGGACCAAATGGGAACCATTTAGCTTTATATTTTAACTCCGATTTACGATGATGTTGAACATTAAATGCTCGTCTAAAGCGATAGTGACTTACTGCAATACCTACCCAAGCGATAAACCCTGTCATACCGCTGGCAGCTACAATATATTCATAAGCATTGCCACTTAATTTTTGTACTAAGAAAATAATGACTACAAGTATACCAGTAGCAACCAATGATAAATATGGCACACCATGTTTATTTGTTTTACCAAACGAAGCAAAAGCTAATTTGTCTTTACTCATTGAATATAACATACGTGTTGATGCATACATACCTGAATTACCAGCTGATAATACTGAAGTTAAAATAACTGCATTCATAAATGAAGCAGCGAATGCTAATCCTGCATTTTTAAAGACAAGCGTAAATGGAGATGTTGCAACATCGTTATCTCCGCCCATTAAAGCATTACTATCATAAGGAATTAACATACCAATAACAAAGATGGCTAAAATGTAAAATAATAATATTCTCCAGAAAACTTGTTTAATTGCTTTTGGTACAGCACGTTCTGGATTCTCAGATTCTCCAGCAGTAATACCTATTAATTCAGTACCTTGGAATGAGAAACCAGCAACTAAGAATACACCTAGGATTGAAAGTAAACTACCGCCAAGATTTCCACCTAGGATTGGCCCATCACCTTTAGTAAATGTCTCAAATCCTACAAAATGTCCACCCATAATTCCTAATATAGTTAAAATACCGATAATTATAAAAATAATTACTGTAATCACTTTTATAAGTGCAAACCAATATTCACTTTCACCATATACTCTTACAGATAAAGAATTTAATGCGAAAATAATAACTATAAAGATACAACTCCATACCCATGCTGGAATCCCCGCCATAGGTGTCCAATACTGAATGACTTGCGCTGCAATCGTTACATCTGCCGCTACAGTAATTACCCAGTTAAACCAATAGTTCCAACCTAAAGCAAATCCTAATGATGGATCTACAAATCGTGTTGCATAGGTACTAAATGAACCTGAAACAGGTAAATACGTCGCCATTTCTCCTAAAGAAGTCATTAAAAAGAATACCATAGCTCCAATAATTGCATATGCGATAAGCGCACCTAATGCACCAGCATCGTGAATAGCACCACCAGATGTCATAAATAGGCCTGTACCAATACAGCCTCCCATTGCAATCATAGAAATGTGACGATCTTTTAACCCTCTCTTCATACCGTTATCTTGATTTTCAACTTTACTCATATAAGC
Organism: Staphylococcus sp. CoH_129_LAB_1; assembly: GCF_058191515.1. Classification (NCBI taxonomy): domain Bacteria; kingdom Bacillati; phylum Bacillota; class Bacilli; order Caryophanales; family Staphylococcaceae; genus Staphylococcus; species Staphylococcus sp. CoH_129_LAB_1. Next base: position 32,343 of record NZ_JBXWKZ010000016.1, read on the forward strand.
TCCCTTTCCTAATGTAGAGGTTAGCTAAGTATTTATTTGTTATGTGAAGATAATTAACATACTTAATTTTTATAAATGATATGTAAATCAAATTACAAATTAAAAAATAGGTACATACCGTTAAGATATGCACCCATTACTTAATCTATATCGGTAGCACATCACAAACTGTGACAGTACAGTTTCTATTCGATAACTGTCCCAACAAATCATAAGTATGGTTATCATTTGTTTCGGCATCTTTACCTTTCATACTTTCAACATACGTTCCATATCAACTTCTGAAGTATTACTTTTTAAAGATGCAACCTCTAACTCATTTTTATTTAACTACTTTGTAATATACATTAAGGATATTATTTTATCAAGACTATCTACGTTTTTTTAGACGAATTTCATCTACTAAGTTCCAGATAAATTCATCTCTTTCTATTGTTTCTTGATCTTGTGATCCATACTTACGCACATTTACTTCGTTGTTTTCAACTTCTTTATCTCCCACTACAATTTGATAAGGAATTTTTTGCATTTGTGCTTCTCGAATTTTATAGCCCATTTTTTCGTTACGATCATCAATCTCTACACGAACGCCTTGAGATTTTAATTCGTCTTGTAAATTTCTCGCATAGTCATAATGTAAATCTACATTTACAGGAATAATCTCAACTTGTTTTGGAGCTAACCATGTTGGGAAAGCACCTTTAGTTTCTTCAGTTAAGAAAGCTACAAAACGTTCCATAGTTGAAACTACACCACGATGAATAACAACAGGACGGTGATTTTCACCATCACTACCAATATATGCTAAATCAAAGCGTTCAGGTAGTAAGAAATCAATTTGTGCAGTTGAAAGTGTTTCTTCTTTACCCATTGCAGTTTTAACTTGAACATCTAATTTAGGACCATAGAATGCTGCTTCTCCAATGGCTTCAACATATGGTAATCCCATTTCATCTACAGCTTCTTTAAGCATAGATTCAGCTTTATTCCACATGTCGTCATCGTCCATATATTTTTCTTTGTCTTCAGGATCTCTGTAACTTAATCTGAAAGTGTAATCTTCGAAACCAAAGTCTTCATAAACATCTTGTATCATATGAACAACACGTTTGAATTCATCTTTAATTTGGTCAGGACGTACAAAGATATGAGAATCATTTAAAGTCATACCTCTTACACGTTGTAGACCTGATACTGCACCACTTGCTTCATATCTATGCATAGTTCCTAGTTCTGCAATACGAATTGGTAACTCACGATATGAATGTGGCTTATTATTATAAACCATCATATGGTGTGGACAGTTCATTGGACGCAATACCATTTCTTCAGTTTCATCTAATTTCATTGGCGGGAACATATCATCTCTATAGTGATCCCAGTGACCTGAAGTTTTATAAAGATCAACATTCGCTAATACTGGGGTATACACATGATCATATCCCATGCTTACTTCTTTATCCACAATGTAGCGTTCAATTTCACGACGGATTGTTGCACCATTTGGTAACCATAGTGGGAGACCCGCACCAACAAGTTGACTATTTGTGAATAATTCTAAATCTTTACCTATGCGACGGTGATCACGTTCACGACGTTCTTCTAACATTTCTAAATGTGCTTTTAAATCTTTTTTATCAAAGAAAGCAGTACCATAAATACGTTGTAACATTTTATTGTCACTATCTCCACGCCAATATGCACCTGCAGTAGAAAGTAATTTAAATTCTTTAATTTTTGAAGTAGATGGTACATGAACACCGCGGCATAAATCTGTAAATTCACCTTGAGTATATAATGTCACATTCTCATCTTCAGGAATCGCATCAATTAATTCTAATTTATATGGATCATCTTTAAAGAAATCTTTAGCTTCTTCACGAGAAACCACTTTACGTTCAATTTTATGATTTTCATTAACAATTTGTTTCATAGTTTTTTCAATTTTTTCAAAGTCATCTGATGATACTTTCTCATCCATATCAAAGTCGTAGTAGAATCCACCTTCAATCACTGGACCAACACCGAATTTAACATCTCCATAAATTCGTTTTAATGCTTGAGCCATTAAATGAGCAGTAGAATGACGTAATACCTCTAGAGCTTCGTCGCTACCGGGTGTAACAATTTCAATTGCCCCATCTTCTTCAAGAGGTCGAGTTAAATCAACTAGTTGATTATTGAATTTTCCTGCTACAGCTTTTTTTCGAAGTCCAGGACTGATTGATTGTGCAATATCTTCTGTTGTAGTTCCTTTGTCAAATGATTTTGAATTGCCGTCTGGAAACTTAATATTAATTTGTTCCATTTTTAAACCCTCCATAAATTTTATTCTATGATCGCTGAAGAAAATAAAAAAACTCCTCCCTATAAAAGGGACGAGTTTGTCGCGGTGCCACCCTAGTTATCTAGACATTTCCTAGATATCTCTTCATAAGATAACGGTCTTGAGCCGGACACTGATTACCAGTATCTAAATATGAAGGAGTAATAATTTAATGTATCAACCAAATTCTCATCAATGATTGGCTTGCTGTATGATAGAGATTAAATTATCATATCTTCATTTATTTCAACGATTTAGATTTATCTTTATTATACATCACACATTATAAATTTCAATTATTTCGTAAATTTTTTCCATCTAAATAAAATTCGTTTGCTAAACTTTTAATACGTTCAATAATTCGAGCAGCTTTTGTTATTTCTGCACCTTTATTTGAAATAGATAAATGATGTTCTAATTCTTCTAAATTAAGATTTGAACTAAAGAATGTTGGTAATTCATGAACCATGCGATAATGTAATAAGGGCCCTATTACCTCATCTCTTACCCATGTTGTAACATCTTCAGCTCCAATATCATCTAACATTAATATATTTGCTTCTCGTATACGCTCTAACTTTTCATTATAACTTCCATCTTTAAAACCACCTTTTAATATACGAATGTATTCAGGTAAGTATACTATCGTAGATGGTACATGTTTTGACTTAAGCTGATTAGCGATGGCTCCTAAGATAAAAGATTTACCCGTTCCAAAAGGGCCTTGTATATAAAGACCTTTTACGTGTTCACCATTAACTAACTTTTTACAAATATCGTTGACTTCCATAGCTATTTCAAGTCGACTTCTGTCGTTAGTATAAATATCTTTCACTTTAGCATTCAACGTATCACGTTGCATGTGATGAGCTGTAATAAGTTGTGAACTTAGGCGTTCTTCATCATATTTGATTTTGCAAGGACATAGTCGATAACGAACTTTAATACGCTCATTTTCTATATATAATTCTGGAACATGACCTTTAACAAAGTTTGGACAGTGGGCATAATCATGTCCATCGTAATGTTTTTGTTGATCTTTATATTCTTGAAGTACGTTCAAATCTTTATCAATCATTTCATTGGTAAGTTCTGATTGGTGTTGATTTAAAAATTGTTTAACATCATAATCATTTATAACTTGATTTTTTATTTTAGCAATTCTTTTGTTTAAATTATCTTGATTTTTTATAAGTTTACTAAATGGTTTCATCTAATCCTCCCAATCTTGTTCTAATTGAGCACGAAACGCTTCTCTATCTTTTTCAAATTGCGCATCATTATTTTTAGGTTTTTCAACTTGTTGACTTTTGTCTTTTAACCATTTTGGTGTTTTTTCTATTGAAACAACTTCACGTTGTTTATACTGACGTTTAGCCTTTTTAGTTGCATTGTCATTAATTTGTTGATTGGTTTTAAGCGCATAATCATATGCTTGTTGTGCTGTTTTTATACCTAGCTTTTTCCAATTCGAAGCAATCTCAAATATATAGGATTTAGGAAGCTTCATTTCATTCTTAAGCATTACAAATTGTAATAAAATATTTATAACACCAAATGACAGTTTCTCGCGCTCAATCAACTCTTCTACCATTCTCTTTTGCTGTAAAGTTGGTTCTGATTCTGACCAAGACGCTAGCATATCGATAGGACTTGTGTCTTCTAATAACTTAAACCAATTATCATTTTCCTTTGAATCATCGGTAGTTTTATTTTGACTCTGTGGTTGTTCTAAATGATTAGAAGGGTTAGCTTTAGTTTGTAACTTTGGAAGCTGTTGTTGATGCTCAATTAAGTAATGAGACCTTGCTTGTTTTCTCATTTCTTCAAATGATAACGTTTGATTTTGTGTGATAGAGTTAAGAATGATTCGTTTCATAGAAGTAGGCGTTAAACCATATAAAGTAGCCAATTGTAAAATTAATTGTTTAGCCTCTTTAGTAATGATTTCTCCACTTATAAAATGATGTTGTAACATATCTCTTAACATATCAAAATCAAATGATTCATTATCTAAATCTATAGTGGCAGATTGATTTTCCTTTTGTATCGTTGAGGCATCAATAGATATATTTTTATGTGGAACCTTGAATACATCAGTAAATTTACGCGTTACTTGTTGAAATGATTTTAGATTTGGTTCATCTTTTTCAAAATACGCTTTTAAGTCTTTATATCTTTGATTATCAACTGCATTGTATAAGTATATAGATAACATTGGATCATTGAAAAATTGATACGCAGTTGGAGGTTGTATCAATTCATATATAAAAAAGGATTGATTACTATCATGTTTTACAAATGTTTTAACTAACCCTATACCTTCAAGTAAATCCATATATTCACGAAATTCTAATAAATTTATCTTAAGCTCATTCATAATTGTATAATGCGTAAGAACTGTATCTTCAACTTCATCGATAAATTGGTTCATAAAATGATATACACCAATAGCTTTAAAACCAATTAATGGAATGTACAATCGATTTAATATCTCTAATTGTTGATGATTAAAGAAAAAATGCCGATATACTTTAAATCCATCGTGTGGACTTAAACCATACTCATACGATTTAAAACTCATTTATGAATCACTCCGTTTGTTATCATCCAAAATACCTTGCATCGACGCCAATAATTGATCCACATCTTTAAACTCTTTATATACTGACGCAAATCGTACATAAGAGACTTGATCAACATGCATGAGTAAATTCATCACATGTTCACCTATATCTCTAGATGAAATTTCTGTATGACCTTCATCGCGTAATTGCCATTCTACTTTATTAGTAATATCTTCTAGTTGTTGAAATCTAACCGGTCTTTTTTCACATGATCTTACAAGACCATTTAATATTTTTTCTCTTAAAAATTGTTCACGTGTTCCATCTTTTTTGACAACAATAAGTGGACTCACTTCAATATGTTCAAATGTTGTAAATCTTGTCCCACAATTCTCACATTCACGTCTTCTACGTATTGCGTTAGCTTCATCAGCATGTCTTGAATCTACCACACGTGAATGTGTGGCGCTACATTTTGGGCATTTCATATCTGTCACCCTCTTGAATAGATTATGCTCCATTATACTATAAAAACGATTTATGATAAAAGAACTCATATACATCGATAATAAATTGATACAACTTAACTATCTAAATATATAATAGAATATAAAAAGGAAAGTGAAATAGAATTGAATATAAATTCTAGTTTCACTTTCCTATACATGAATTATTAAAACATCTCATTTAATTCTAATTTATAAAATTGATAACTTCATATTAGATTATCCACTCTAAAATATGAAACCTTTAGTCCTATTCAAAACTTAAACTACAGTCACTGTAGATTGTTCTACTAATTGTTCACCAATAAGTTCAGCTACTTCTACCACTCTATTAGAATACCCCCATTCATTATCATACCAAGCAATCACTTTCACTTTATGATCCCCCATTACAATTGTATTCTCAGCATCGATAATAGCTGAATGTGGATTAGTATTAAAATCAACAGATACTAAAGGTGCATCTTCTACTTCTAAAATACCATCTAAACCTGAATTGCGAAACGCATTGTTAATTTCATCAACAGTTACCGATTTTTCTAAATCTACGACTAAGTCAACTAATGAAACATTTTTTGTTGGAACACGTAAAGCTAATCCATGAAGTTTACCTTCTAGTTCTGGTAAAACTTCTTTTAATGCTTTTGCTGCTCCAGTCGAAGTTGGAATAATACTTTCATTACATGAACGTGCTCTTCGTAAATCTTTATGAGGGTTATCAATATTTTTTTGATCATTAGTAATTGCATGAACAGTAGTCATTAATCCATTTACAATACCAAATTGATCATTTAAAACTTTAGCAACTGGTCCTATACAATTTGTTGTACATGAAGCATTACTAAAAATGTCATAGTTTTCAACATCTAATTTATCATCATTTACCCCTTTAACAATCATTTGGACATCTCCACCTTTTGATGGACCGGTTAATAATACTTTTTTAGCACCGGCATGAATATGTCCGATTGCTTTATCACCATGATTAAATTTGCCAGTTGCTTCAATAACAATATCTATATTTAAATCCTTCCATGGTAAATTTTCAGGATTTCTATCTGACACTAACTTAATGTCATGGTTATCAACACGGATACCACCATCAATTGGTTCTACTTTTTTATCATAGCGTCCATGTGTTGTATCATAGTTAATTAGATGCGCAATTGTTTCAGGTGGATAGCTTGCATTAATAGCAACTACATTTAAGTTTTCATTATGTAATGCAATTCTTAATACCATTCTCCCTATTCTACCCATACCATTAATTGCAATATTTGTTGACATTTAAAGCACCCCTTGTTTTATATGTTATACTTTATGAAATTAGTATAACATAATAATTTTCAAACGAAAGCGTTTTCTAAAAATAATGTAATTTTTATATTTTAAATTTATGTAGCTAATATATTTTTGAATAAATAAAAAAGAGTCTGAGACATAAAGTTTCTGGATAAGTGAAAAAGACAAGTTCTATTGAAATAATATAGAACTTGTCTTTTCCATAAATTTTTTATTATTTTCAACTTATTGGGTTGCTCGTTTTCTAATATTGAGTACCATTAGTAGAGTAAGTTAAGTCATGTTATATTCTTTATATAAGGAACCTTGTTAATTTAGTTTATTGGTATTTATTAATTGATACGAAAGGATCTTATTTTTTAAGTATTAAGTATTTCAATGTAAAATTACATATAAACACAAAGTATTTTGGCGAGACTTTTGTGTGAACAGAACAAGCTGAAGACTACAGGCTGAATCTATCATCTAAGAAAGCGAGCCAACAATACGTAGTATTGTAAATAAAGAAGCCAGTAAATGAATTTATAATACACTCATTTACTGGCTATTTTGCTAGGGATTATGTCCCAACCTCTTTCTCCTTATTACTAATTAATGTACCCTTTTTCAATTAATAGTTGCTTAAGATGTTTTTCTAATTCGGATTTACTTCCTAAATTATCTAAAACATAATCAGCCATTCTACTTTTCTTGTCGATTGATATTTGACTATGAACTCTCGCTTTTGCTTGATCTAAGTCTAAATTGTTTCGTTTCATCAAACGTTCAATTTGTACACTTTCAGATGCGTAGACTAGCCATATTTCATCCACAGTATCTTGTAAATTATTCTCAAATAGAAGCGGAATATCCATAATTACATTATATCCTTGTTGTAAATACTGTTGTTTTTCTTGTTCCATAATCGTTCTTACAATAGGATGAACAATCTCATTAAGCTCTAATCGTTTTTCTGGATGATTAAATACTAATTCTCCAATATATTGTCGATTCATTTCTCCATCACTCGTGATTGCTTCATCACCAAAAGTGGCTTTAATTTGTTCTAAGCCAGTTGATCCTTTTTCTACTGCCTTTCTTGAAGCTATATCTGCATCGACAATTTTAAATCCATATTCTGACAATAATTTAGAAACTGTTGACTTTCCAGTAGCTATTCCACCTGTTAATCCAATTACTTTAGGCATTTGTATCACCGCTCACTTTATTTATTTCTGACAATATGGGCAAAAATGACTATTTCTAGATGCTATTACTTTTTGTTCAATGTCATGGCCACATACTTTGCATGTTTTTTGTTTATATACATTTAAATGTAATTGCATTTCTCCTGTTTTTCCATCTGCATGACGGTAATCTGAAATGCTCGTTCCTCCATTATCTATACCCTCTTTTAAAACTTCTTGCACATAATAAAAGAGCATTTGTCTTTCTTGATGAGAAGTCTCTTTAACTTTTCTAGCAGGATGAATACCAGCTCTAAACAATGCTTCACAAGCATAGATATTTCCACATCCTGCTACGATTTTATGATCCAGTAACATTTGTTTAATAGGTTTATTCGCTACTTTTTTTTGAGATAAATAGTGATTAAAATGTTGTAACGCTTCTGCATCAAAAGGCTCAGGCGCTATTTCTAAAAATGAAGGATAATCTTCAAATGAATTTAGATTTCTAATCTCACCAAATCGACGTATATCTGAAAATACTAATTTTTTCCCATTATTTAAATGGAAAATCACGTGCCAATGTTTACGATAGTTGGGGATTGCTATATCAGATAGGTGATTAACAATGAAAAATCCACCGGCCATACCTAAATGACTAAGTAACACACGTTTACGATTATGTTTTTCAATATGAAAAACAATATATTTACTTCTTCGTTCGACTTTAATTATCTTATAGCCTTCGCAATTCAAACGAAAACCATCTAAATTCATTCCTTTGATAATCGTTTCTTTATTCTGACTTTTACCTTCAATTACTTTTTTAGAAAATGAAATACTTTTAATTGTAGTATTTACAATAAAAGGTTCTATTCCCCTTTTAACGTGTTCAACTTCTGGTAATTCTGGCATTATTCATTCCTCTTTCTATTTCGCATCATACCAAGTAGGACCATAATTAGAGTCTACTTTTAATGGAACATCTAGGTCTAATGCATGTTCCATAATATCTTCAACAAACGAACTAAATTCTTCAACTTCAGACTTAGGAACTTCAAATATTAATTCATCGTGTACTTGTAAGAGTAATTTAGCTTTGTAAGAAGTATGTTGAATTTGTTTATCAAATTCAACCATGGCAAGTTTAATAATATCAGCTGCACTTCCTTGAATTGGAGTATTCATAGCTGTGCGTTCCGCAAAACCTCTTACATTAAAATTACGACTAGTAATATCTGGAATATAACGTCTACGATGTAATAATGTTTCAACATAGCCATTGGCTTTGGCATCTTTAACAATGTCACTCATATATTGCTTAACTCCAGGGAAACTAGCTAAATAATCGTCAATAAATATTTTTGCCTCTTTACGTGTAATATTTAAGTTTTGACTTAAGCCGTAATCACTAATGCCATAAACAATTCCAAAGTTTACAGCTTTGGCTTGTCTACGCATCAAATCAGTGACTTCCTCCGGTTCAACACTAAATACTTTTCGTGCAGTAGCAGTATGAATATCTTGTCCATGAATAAATGCTTCTTTTAAACTGTCATCTTGTGTAATATGTGCTAACACACGTAATTCAATTTGAGAATAGTCTGCAGATAAAATAACACTATCTTCAGATGTAGGTTTAAAAGCCTTACGTATTTTACGCCCTTCTTCAAGACGAATAGGTATATTTTGTAAATTTGGATCAACTGAAGATAATCGTCCTGTTTGTGCTAATGTTTGATTAAAACGAGTGTGTATACGTTTATCATTACTAATGACTTTTTGTAATCCTTCTACATAAGTAGATTGTAATTTAGCTAATTGACGATATTCTAAAATATCATTAATGATTGGATGTTCGTTTTTTAACTGTTCTAGAACATCTACAGCAGTAGAATAGCCTGTTTTTGTTTTTTTAATTACAGGTAGTTTTAATGTTTCAAATAACACAACCCCAAGCTGTTTAGGTGAATTAATATTAAAATCTTCTCCTGCTGCATCATGAATACGCTGAACAAGCAATTCTAATTTCTCTTGTAATTCTTGTTGCATACGTTGTAAATCATTCACATCTGTATAAATACCAATTTCTTCCATTTCACTTAAAATGCGTGCTAAAGGAAGTTCCAAATCTTTTAGTAAGTTCATTTGTTGATGTGATTCTAATTCTTTTTCCATTAGAGGTTTCACAGCATCAATAGATTTAGTAATAGATGCAATATGTGTATTTAATATTTCAGTATTAGGAACTTGGCGTTTTTTTCCTTTTCCATAAACAGATACATCTTCCTTAACGTAATTTTGGTGGTAGTTTGTTACGACAGAATAAACATCATCTATAGTTCGTGATGGATCGATAATATAGCTTGCTAACATCGCATCAAAAACAATATTTTGAATATTGATATTTAATCTATGTGCTATAACAAATGTTTTTTTTGCATCGTAAACTACTTTTTTAGAGTTCTCATTTTCCAACCATTTAATAAGTTCTGGATAATCTTTAATATTATCTATATCAACAACTATATAACGTTCTTTATCGTAAAAACCAAATTTTAAAATATCATCTTTTAAATAATTAGAACCGTCTATTTCAAAATGAATCACCGCTTCATCAAGATGATTAAAATCTACATACTCAAATGTAGGTAAAATATCAAATGAAATATGTTCTTGCTCTAACTCAGAGGGTTCATTATCTATATCTGATAATAGCTGTTTAAATTCTAATTTCTTGAAAAGTTCAATTTTTTCATGATTATCCTCGGTATCATTTAATTGAGTGTCATCTAAAGTTACTTTAATCGGACTATGACAATTAATTGTAGCAAGTTCCTTACTCATTAATGCATCTTCATGACTGAGTTCGAGCTTTTCTTTTAATTTTTTACCTGATACTTTATTGATATTTTCATAGACGCCTTCTACAGACTCAAATTGATTTAAAAGTTTAATTGCTGTTTTTTCTCCTACACCAGCTACACCGGGTATATTGTCTGAATTATCTCCCATTAAACCTTTCATATCAATAATTTGTGTAGGTTTTAAACCATTGTATTTTTCTGCTATAAATTCTGGAGTATAGTAATCAACATCTGTAATCCCTTTTTTAGTATAATAGATAGTCACATTTTGAGTCGCTAACTGTGTTAAGTCTCTATCTCCAGTCACAATAATAGTTTCAAAACCATTTTGGTCTGCTTCTTTACTAAGCGTACCAATAATGTCATCTGCTTCGTAATTTTCTAATTCATAATGTTTAATATGATAAGCATCTAACAATTGGCGAATATATGGGAATTGTTCACTTAATTCAGGTGGTGTTTTTTGTCTCCCACCTTTGTATTCACTAAATTTAGCATGTCTAAAAGTCGTCTTACCTGCATCAAATGCTACTAAGAAATGCGTGGGTTGTTCTTCTCTGATAATTTTTTCGAGTAATTTGGCAAACCCAAGGACTGCATTTGTATGAATACCTGCTTTATTAGATAAAAGTGGCAATGCGTAAAAAGCTCTAAAACTTAAACTATTGCCATCTATCAATACTAATTTATTCAAATTTTAAACCTCCAGAATGAGTTTAACTATATTTTAGCACAAACCTTTAGTCATAACGACTGAACGATATTTTACGAATTGATAAAATATAAAGTCCTACAAGTATAGGTCGCTATAACATTTTAAAATATAAATCTATATTTTAAAATGTAGGTGATCTATACTTGTAGGACAAAAATCTTCATTCAATTTTATCTATAAATGACACTCTAAATAGTGATCCTTTATTCAATTCACTTTCGACCATGATTGCGCCGTGAAGTGCTTCTACAATATGTTTTGTAATAGATAATCCTAATCCAGTTCCTCCAGAATCACGACTTCTTGCTTTATCTACTCTATAAAATCTCTCAAAAATATGCTTTTGATCTTTTTTATCTATTCCTATGCCATAATCTTGAACTTCTAAATTAACCTTTATATCTTCTCTGTAAACTCTAACAATAACTTTATTATTTTCATATGAATAGTTAATGGCATTTGAAAGTAAGTTCGTTATAACTTGAGATAACTTTCCTTCATGAGCTTCAATAATAACATCGTTTTCTATTTCAGACATAATAGCGATATTTTTATTTTTAGCTTGAGTCTGAAGATTATGTATTGTATTACATGCTAACTCTGAAAGATTTACATAAGTAGTCTCAATTTCAGTTTGTTGTTCAATATGAGATAAATCTAATAAATCCATGACAAGTGATTCTATACGATTTGATTCTTTTAAAATAATATTTAAAAACATATCAAGAGATTGCTCATCATTCTTTGCACCTTCAATCAAAGTTTCTGCAAAGCCTTTAATTGAAGTAATTGGAGTTTTAAGTTCATGTGAAACATTTGCAACAAACTCACGTCTTAAGTTCTCTAATCTCTTTAAATTAGTAATGTCGTGTAACACAACAACCATACCTTGAAGTTTCTTTTTTGATTTACTTAAGATGGGAATGCAAGATACTTCAAAATATTTTTGATGAACATCATTAATGTATAACTCAATTTGTTCATGTAACGGCTTTTCAATTTTAAAGCTCTCAATAATAAGATGTTGAATTTCTTTGTCTAAATGTACAGTATAATCTTTGTTTTCGACTTTACTATCCGGTTTGAATACCTCATAGTATGCATGGTTTGCAACAACAATTTCACCTTGCTTATCTATCATTAATACCGAACTAGGAATATTTTCTAATGTTGTTTTTAGACGATTAGATTGCATTTTTTGTTTATTATTTAATTTTTGTAATCGTCTAGCTAAATCATTAGTAGTAACAAATAATGCTTTTGTTTCTTTTACATTACTTTCAGGTACTCTAACATGATAATATCCATCAGCAATTAACGATGTTGCGTAAGTAACTTCATTGATAGGTCGTATGTAAGTACGATTGATACTTCTTACAGCTAAATAAATAGCAATTAAAACAATGATTCCAATTAATGATAAATACTTCCACATATTTTTTTGTAATTCTAAAATTTCAGTATTAATACCACTTATGTATATTGTTTTGTTATTTACAGTATTTTTGTACGTATAATCAACTTTATCTTTATTTTTATGATATATAATATTTGATGGATTAGCTGCATTATCGATATTATGATTAATTTGATGGTCATTGCCTGTTTGATATAACACATGTCCATTTTCAGAAATTTCTACAACTACATTTTGATTTTGTGCTATACGCTTAATATCTGACTGTTTATTTTGATTGTTTAAATTTATAATATTTTCCGATAGATGATTTAATTCTTTAGTTTGAGTTTCAGTTAATATTTGATAAATTGTATGATGAAGAATGGCACCTAAGCCTATAAAACTAATGATAGTTATTGTACATAGTAGAAGTAATAATCTATGATGAAATTTAATCATTAAGCTTTAGGTCTTTCTAATTTATAACCTAATCCACGAACTGTTTTTATTAACTTAGGTTGTTTAGGATTTTCTTCTAATTTATCTCTTAAATGACTAATATGAACATCTACTATTCTTGAGTCTCCAGCAAACTCATAATTCCACACTGAATTTAACATATGTTCTCTAGTAATAACGCGTCCTTGACGTTCTATAAGATAAAGTAATAACTCAAATTCTTTTGGAGTAAGTTCAAGTAAAGTATCATCTCGATAAACTTCAAAGAATTCAGGGCGTATTCTAATATTATCTATTATAATATCTTCATCATCCCCGTCATCTTTAATCACTTCATTAGCAATTTGTGAACGTCTTAAAATAGCTTTTACTCTTGCTACAACTTCTCTTGGAGAGAAAGGTTTAGTCATGTAATCATCTGCACCTAATTCTAAGCCTAAAACACGATCAAACTCATCATCTTTAGCTGTTAACATTAGAATAGGTACAAGATTTTTATCAGAGCGAATCGTTTTACATACCTCGATTCCATCTTTTTTAGGTAACATGACATCTAGTACAATCAGTTCAGGTTTAACCTCTTTAACTTTTTCTAGTGCTTCTTCACCGTCATACGCTACCTCTACAATATAGCCTGCTGTTTCTAAGTTATATTTTAGTAACGTTACTATTGATTGCTCGTCATCAACTACTAATACTTTTTGTGACATGATGTGCCTCCCTAAATAGAATTAACAATCTCACTTTTATTATAACTGAAGTTTAAATAAAAATAACATACAACATATTGAATTTACATAAACTTAACATTTTTTAATTATTTTCTATTTATTAAGAATATATTTTATTATTTTTGATTTGATATTAACTTATAATGAATAAAAACAGTCTAAGACATCAAGAGCGGTCTCAGACTGTTTTATCATAAAAAATTATAATAATATTTTTTATTTTAAGTTTTTAATAAGTTCATCTGCAAATTCTGAAGTTGATACTTCAGTAGCCCCATCCATTAAGCGAGCAAAATCATATGTCACAATTTTAGAAGCAATTGTAGCTTCAATAGCATCTGTAATTTTATCAGCCGCTTCTTGCCATCCTAAATGTTCTAACATTAATACAGAACTTAACAATTCAGATGATGGGTTCACTTTATTTAAATTGGCATACTTTGGTGCTGTACCATGCGTTGCTTCAAAAATAGCATGCCCAGTTTCATAGTTAATATTAGCACCAGGAGCAATACCAATTCCTCCTACTTGTGCAGCAAGTGCATCTGAGATATAGTCACCATTTAAGTTCATTGTAGCTACTACATCATGTTCTGCTGGACGAGTTAAAATTTGTTGTAAGAAAATATCTGCTATTGAATCTTTTATAATGATTTTACCTTCATTTTCAGCGTTTTGTTGTGCTTCATTTGCAGCATCTTTACCATCTTTTTCAGCAATTTCATCATATTGTTGCCAAGTAAATACTTTATCAGCAAATTCGTTATGAGCTAAATCATAACCCCATTGTTTAAATGATCCTTCAGTAAACTTCATGATATTACCTTTATGAACTAATGTTACTGATTTACGATTATTGTCAATGGCATATTGAATAGCAGCTCTTACTAAACGTTCAGTTCCTTCTTTAGAAACTGGTTTAATACCAATACCTGAAGTTTCAGGGAAACGAATATTTGTAGCAGCCATTTCATTTTGTAAGAAATCGATAACTTTTTTAACTTCTTCAGTTCCTTCTTTAAATTCGATTCCAGCGTAAATATCCTCAGTATTTTCACGGAAAATAACCATATCAACATCTTGTGGACGTTTAACTGGTGAAGGTACACCATTAAACCAACGTACTGGGCGAAGACAAGTAAACAAATCTAGTTCTTGTCTTAATGCTACATTTAAAGAACGAATGCCACCACCAATTGGTGTAGTTAATGGTCCTTTAATTGCGATTAAGTATTCTTTAATTGTATCTAAAGTTTCTTTAGGTAACCATTCGCCAGTTTGATCATATGCTTTTTGCCCGGCTAACACTTCTTTCCACTCAATACGCTTTTCACCGTTATATGCTTTTTCAACCGCTGCATCAATAACACGACTAGCTGCTTTCCAAATATCAGGACCAATACCATCACCAATAATAAAAGGAATAATAGGTTCATTCGGTACATTTAATAATTCATCATTTGATCTAGTGATTTTTTCTGCTGCCATTATAAAAGCCTCCATAAATTAATTTTTCAAATATTTTATCTTTCATCAATTGATACATATTTACGATTTGTTTCTCCGACATATTTAGCACGTGGACGAATGATTCGATTATCACGATATTGTTCTAAAATATGAGCGGTCCATCCTGCAGTACGACTCACGGCAAAGATAGGTGTAAAAATATCGTGTGGAATCTCCATACTATGATAAACAGTTGCACTAAAGAAGTCGACATTTGGAATTAACCCTTTTTCATCGTGCATACGTTTTTCAATAGCAAGAGAAATTTCATATAATTCGCTTTGTCCAGTTTCAGAAGTTATTTTTCGACTCATTTCTTTTAAATACTTAGCACGTGGATCGCCATCTTTATATACTCGATGACCGAATCCCATGATTTTTTCTTTGTTAGCAAATTTCTTATCTAAATAATCATCTACTTTATCAAGTGATTTAACGTCTGCTAACATTTTCATTACTTGTTCATTTGCTCCCCCATGTAAAGGCCCTTTTAATGAGCCTATTGCTGCTACAATACCTGAATACATATCAGATAAAGATGATACTGCACATCTTGCTGTAAATGCTGAAGCATTGAGTTCATGATCAGCATGTAATATTAATGCTTTATTAAAAGCTTCAACTTCAGTAACAGATGGCAATTCCCCTTTTAACATATACAAGAAATTCGCTGCATAGCTTAAATCAAAATTTGGCTTAACAGGTTCTTTTCCTTCTCGTACACGTGAAAATGCTGTAACTAACGATGCAATTTTTGCTTGAATACGAATGGCACGATCTTTTCGACTTTCATCTGTTTCTTCTTCCGCATCGGGATCAAAGTGTGCAATATATGAAACAGATGTACGCAGTGCAGTCATTGGATGTACATTATCAGTAGCATATTCTTCAAAATGTTTATATACCCTTGGATTTAATGTCATATATTTTTTAAGTTTTTCTTTTAATTCGTCAAGTTCTTGTTGTGTTGGTAATCTATAATTCCATAATAAGAACATAACTTCTTCAAATTGAGCGTTTTCAGCTAAATCATCAATATCATATCCTGAATAAGTTAACTGACTGTCAATAATTGAACTAATTTTAGTTTCAGCTGCGATAACCCCTTCTAAACCCTTTTGTAATTCTGCCATAAGTAATTCCCCTTTTCTTTTACATAATGTAATGGCTTTCATAAATATTATATCTAAAATCATAAGTTTTGTGAATAATTATATATATGCTTTGCACTTTAATTAGTAAATTATTAAAATATTAATATTTATTATAATGAGGATAAACATTGCTATAAAGCTATTTAAGGTTATTTAGAGTAAGATTATTTGTGTGAAAATAATGAATATTTTAATTATTTATCAATAATGATTACCTTTTATTAACTCAATATTAATAAAATTTTTAAAAAAAATTTAGAAAAATAATTGTCGAATTTAATTTATAAGTGCATAATTAATATTAATCAAATGTAAGGGAGTTGTCTTATGGCTGAAGAAAAATTACAAAGAGGATTAAGTAATCGTCATGTACAATTGATTGCCCTCGGTGGCGCTATCGGTACTGGACTATTCTTAGGTGCAGGTCAAACTATCGCTATAACCGGACCTTCTATCCTATTAACCTATATCATTATTGGATTCATGCTATTTATGTTTATGAGAGGTCTTGGCGAAATCATCATACAAAATACTCGATTTAAATCATTTGCTGATGTAACAAACGAGTATATTGGGCCATTCGCAGGATTCGTTACTGGGTGGACATATTGGTTATGTTGGATTATAACGGGAATGGCAGAAGTAACTGCAGTTGCTAAATATGTTAGCTTTTGGTTTCCAACAATACCAAACTGGATTACTGCTCTGTTTTGCGTATTAATATTAATGGTTTTTAACTTATTAAGTGCAAAATTATTTGGCGAATTAGAATTTTGGTTTGCTATTATTAAAATTGTAACTATTATAGCTTTAATAATAGTTGGTGCAATAATGATTTTATTTGCATATAAAACACAATTTGGACATGCAAGTTTAACTAATCTTTATAAACATGGTATTTTCGCCAACGGAACATCTGGTTTCTTTATGTCATTCCAAATGGCTTTATTCTCATTTGTTGGTATTGAAATGATTGGGGTAACTGCTGGTGAGACTAAAGATCCAGAAAAAACAATACCTAAAGCGATAGATGCAGTACCAATCAGAATTTTAATTTTCTATGTTGGTGCTTTAGCAGTTATTATGTCTATTATCCCTTGGGATAAAGTAGATCCAAATGAGAGCCCATTTGTTAGACTGTTTTCATTAATTGGTATTCCATTTGCAGCTGGATTAATTAACTTTGTAGTATTAACTGCTGCTGCCTCATCTTGTAATAGTGGTATCTTCTCAAATAGTCGTATGTTATTTGGATTATCTGAACAAAAACAAGCGCCTACTATATTTAGAAGTACTAATAAACAAGGTGTGCCACATATCGCAATTATTGTATCATCTGCGTTATTATTGGTAACAGCATTATTAAATTATATTTTTCCAAATGCAACACTAGTATTTACTTATGTCACAACAGTTTCAACAGTATTATTTATTATCGTATGGGCATTAATTATTTGGGCTTATATTAATTATCACAGAAAAAATCCTGAATTACATAAAAAAGCAAAATTCAAACTTCCTGGTGGTAAATACATGGCCTACATTATTTTAGTATTCTTCGTATTTGTATTTTGTTTACTATTTGTAAATGCAACAACAAGAAACGCTATTTTCTTAACACCTATTTGGTTTATTATTCTAGGATTTATGTACTTAAGATATAAAAAAATAGCGAAATAAAATTAAAATATCAATAATAAAAAGAGTATCTGGCGAATTCGTGGACTGACCCCAATTAGTGGGAATGATATAAAAACACTTTCGTTGAATTCATATTAAAATGAATCATGCGGAGGT
>NZ_JBXWKZ010000017.1:0-8840 GCF_058191515.1 Staphylococcus sp. CoH_129_LAB_1
TCGTATAATTTAATAAATATCACTAAACTAAATTAACGAGGTGCCTTATGTATAAAGATTAAAACATGACTCAACTTCCTCTACCAATGGAAACGTCAATTCTTATACCCACAAATGATATTTCACGACAAGCAAATGATATTGTAGAAACCATTCCTAAGACTAAATTCGATGAATTCAGACATCATCGTGGGGCAACATCATACTATCCGAAAATACAGTCATTTACCTGAATATATTGTAGGTGACGCAGATTATGGTAGCGAACCCAATTATATGGCAATTATAGATGATTTTAATCGGACACCGCTTATAACCTACGGTATGTTTATAAAAGATAAAACTAAAAAATATAAAGGTGACATCTTTAACACTTAAAATTGGGATTACGACGAAATTAACGATGAATACATTTGTCCAAACAATAAGCGACTCGGTTTTAAAAGATACGCCTGTCGTCATGATAAATATGGATTTAAGAGAGACTTCAAATTATATGAATATAATGATTGTTCAAAATGTCCTCTGAAACACCAATACATGAAATTCAATTCAAAAATGAATAAAAAATTATAATTGGGAATATTTAAAGCCCAAATTAATAAAAGCTTTCAGAACCAAAAACTATATACAGTCAAAAAAATGATGTGGAGCCTGTTTTTGGATTTATGAAGGCTTTTTTAGGTTTCATTCGAATTCCGTTCGAGGGATAAATAAAGCCAAAAGAGAACTAGGATTTGTGCTAATGGCACTTAATATGAGAAAAGTAACAGCTCAATGAGCTAAAAATAATCAAAAAAATTTATAAAAAAGACAATTTCTATATTATTTCAATAGAAATTGCCTTTTTCACTTATCCAGAAACTTTATGTCCCGGACTCTTTTTCAATGTATTCATTTCATATTAACGATTATTTGTAATTTACCATGAAGTATTTTTTCTTACCGCGACGAATAATTGTAAATTCATTGTCAAATTTATCTTCATCTGTTAAGTCATAATCAACAGATTGTTCTCTTTCACCATTAATATAGATAGCTCCATTATTTACATCTTCTCTTGCTTGACGTTTTGAAGAAGCAATTCCAGATTCAATTAAAACATCAATAATGTTAGTTGTCGCTTTAGACACTTCAACTTGTGGTACTTCTTTAAAACCTGCTTTAATATCTTTACTTGATAAAGATTTTAAATCTCCTTTAAATAATGCCTCTGAAATTCTAATTGCATCATCAAGTGCTTCTTTACCATGTATAAATTCCGTTACATTTTCAGCAAGTGCTTTCTGAGCTTCACGTAAATGTGGTGATTCATCTCTAGATTGTTCAAGTCGATCGATTTCTTCTTTACTTAGGAAAGTAAAATATTTTAAAAATTTAATTACATCTTCATCAGATTGATTAATCCAAAATTGATAAAATTCATACGGTGTTGTTTTTTCAGCATCTAACCAAACAGCTCCAGATTCTGATTTACCAAACTTTTTACCATCAGACTTTGTAACTAAAGGAATAGTTAAACCATAAGCCTCTGTTTGACCATACATACGTCTCATCAACTCAATACCACTTGTAATATTACCCCATTGATCAGAACCACCAACTTGAATTTTACAATTAAGTTCACGATTTAAGTGTCCAAAGTCAATAGCTTGTAAAATAGTGTACGTAAATTCTGTATAAGAAATTCCATTTTCCAAACGTGATTGAATTGAGTCTTTACCTAACATATAATTGACGCCTACATGTTTACCATAATCACGTAAGAAGCTAATTAACGAGATTTGACTTAACCAATCTTTATTATTAACTAATACAGCTCCTTTATCTGTGTCAAATTCAAATAATTTATGCATTTGAGCACTTAAGCCTTCAACATTTTTTGCTACTTGATCTTCGGTTTGTAATACACGTTCTTCGGATTTACCAGATGGGTCTCCAATCATACCAGTTCCCCCACCAATAAGCACTATTGGACGATGACCATGTTCTTGGAAACGACGTAATGTCATAAATGGTAATAAGTGACCAATATGTAAACTATCGGCAGTTGGATCTGCGCCACAATACAATGTTACTTGCTCTTTATTTAATAAATCTTCAATACCTTGTTCATCAGTTTGTTGATAAATTAAACCTCTCCATTGTAATTCTTCAAGTAATGCATTTGACATATTTATATCCTCCTGTAAATTATTTTTATTAAATAAAAAAGCACCCTCACAAAAAATGTAAGGGCGCTTATGCACGTTACCACCATACTTAACAATTCAATTAGAATTGTTCACTCTATTAATGATACGCTCACTAATAAACGTTGAATAACTAGGTATGAGGTGTATTCATACATAAATAAATGTTAGTTCACAGCATCCACTAACTCTCTGATAAGTTACTTATATATTACTTCTCCTCTTATTCAATACATATTGAATTGATAATAATTATAAAAAAACCTCTTCTAAAAGTCAAATATACTAAATATGATATACTGTATTTAAATTTTAGGAGGTCTACCATGAAATTAATATTTAAAGATTTTCAATTTAAAATTTTTGAAAAATACTATAAATTTGTTAAACATATTATGGTAGGTCTTTTAAGTATCATGCTTTTAGGTTCTATACTTATTATTCTTGGAACTGTCTTGTATTTTCATCATCTCACTCAAGAAGCTTCAAATATAAGTGATGCTGAATTAAAACGTCGTGTAATTCACTTTTCAGGTGATGAGATTTTAAATCATAATAATAATATTTTAACTGAGTATGATCATTCTCAAAACTCTCTCATTGTTGGTCCAAAACATGTAAGTTCAAATGTTATCAAAGCATTAACGTCTTCCGAAGACACATTATTCTTTAAACATGATGGAATTTTACCAAAAGCGTTAATAAGAGCAATGATACAAGATGTTTTAAGTTTAGATTCTCGTTCTGGCGGAAGTACGATTACACAACAATTAATAAAGAATCAAGTCTTAACTAATAAAAAGACATATAGTCGTAAGGCAAATGAAATTATACTGGCGATGCGTCTTGAAAAGATATTGTCTAAAAATGAAATTATTTATACATATTTAAATATTGTTCCGTTTGGTCGTGATTATAATGGTGCAAATATAACTGGAATTGCCTCTGCTTCATATAGTTTGTTTGGTGTTCCTCCATCCAAGTTAAATGTTGCACAATCTGCTTATCTTGTTGGCTTATTGCAAAGCCCATATATGTATACACCTTATAAAGATAATGGTGATTTAAAGCCTTATAGCGAAGTTAAAATTAGTATAGACCGTCAACATTATGTATTAAAACGAATGTTAGTCGAAGGTGTAATCAATAAAAAGACATATCAACAAGCAAAACAATATGCTATATATGATCAATTATTAACTAAGCCCCAATGAACCAATTAATATTCTATATAGTTTAAACATGTTACAAGTTTTTTACTAATTAAATGACGAAGTTTGTCAGTTAAGAAAAAAACGTTTGAGACAATCAAAGTCGCAAACGTTTTTTCTTTAATCTAAATTAGAACAATCCTACTGCATGACCATCATCCGTAACATCCATATTTAACGCTGCTGGTTTTTTAGGTAATCCAGGCATTGTCATAATGGCACCTGTCAATGCAACAATAAACCCAGCACCTGTTTTAGCTTCTAATTCTCTGATAGTTATATCAAAATCAGTTGGTGCACCTAAAGCAGTTGCATCATCACTAAATGAGTATTGTGTTTTTGCCATACAAATTGGATATTTACCCCATCCATTGTCGGTAAATTCTTTTAATTGTTTTTTAGCTTTTTTACTGAATGTTACTGAAGAACCACCATAAATTTCTTTTACAATTGTTTCAATTTTGTCTTCTAATGATTGATCTAAATCATACAAGAATTTAAATTCTTGTGGTTGATCGATAACTTCAAGAACTTGGTTAGCTAGATCTACGCCACCTTTACCACCTTTCTCCCATACTTCTGTTAAAGCAATTCGCACATTATTTTTTTTAGCCCAAGATTTAACTGCTTCAGTTTCGGCTTCAGTGTCATTTACAAATGCATTTAAAGCAACAACAGGTTCTACTCCAAATTTTCTAATATTATTAACATGACGCTCTAAATTAACAATACCGGATTTAACTGCTTCAACATTTTCTTCTTTTAGACTATCTTTGGCAACACCACCGTGCATTTTTAATGCACGAACAGTAGCTACTAAAACAACTGCAGAAGGTTCAAAGCCCGCTTCACGTGCTTTAATGTCAATAAATTTTTCAGCACCTAAATCTGAACCAAAACCTGCCTCAGTAACAACAATATCTGCTAAATCACGTGCAGTTTCAGTTGCTAAAATTGAGTTACAACCATGAGCAATATTTGCAAATGGTCCACCATGTACAAGTGCTGGTGTTCCTTCAATAGTTTGTACTAAATTAGGTTTAATCGCATCTTTAAGTATCATTGCAAGCGCGCCTTCTACTTTCAAGTCTGCAACAGTAATTGGTTTACGTTCACGAGTATAACCAATTGTAATACGGCTAATTTTTTCTTTTAAATCATTAATATTACGAGCTAAACATAAAATCGCCATTATTTCAGATGCTACAGTGATATTGAAACCATCCTCACGTGGAACACCATTAGTTGGTCCACCTAACCCAACGATAACATTACGTAATGCTCGATCATTCATATCAAGTACACGTTTCCATTCAACACGACGTACATCAATTGCTAAATCATTACCTTGGTGAATATGATTGTCTATAAATGCTGATAATGCATTATTCGCTGTTGTAATAGCATGGAAATCCCCGTTAAAGTGTAAATTAATATCTTCCATAGGTAAAACCTGTGCGTATCCCCCACCAGTAGCGCCACCTTTAATACCAAAAGTTGGACCTAGAGCAGGTTCACGTAAAGCGACCATAACATTTTTGTTTAATTCATTTAAAGCATCAGCTAAGCCCACTGTTACTGTTGATTTACCTTCACCAGCTGGTGTAGGACTCATTGCAGTCACTAAGACAACTTTACCCTTTTCTCCCTTTGATTGAATTTGATTGATATTAATTTTAGCTTTATAATGTCCATATTGCTCTAAAGCATTTTCAGGTATACCTGCTTTTTTTGCAATATCTCCAATTGGTTTTAATTCTGATTGATTAGCAATATCTAAATCTGATAAATGTGCCAAATTATTTCAACCCCTCGTTTAAAATAAATTTTATGTAATAAGATATTTAGAAATAAATACCCAAATCACCTTACAACTTAATAATAACTAACAAATAAATATATGTCGAATAATTGACAGCGTTTACAAATAATTTATAAATTATATAAGTTTACATAATTAAATTATAATAATCCATTCAAAAAATAAGAGTGGATTAGAATTCATTTTGATTAGGTCTTCTCTTCTGCCCCTTTCCCCAACTTGCGTTGTTCGTCGATTTTCTTTTAAAAAATCTCTTTGTTGAGGCCCCGCTAATATTAAAAAAATTTTGGTAGTGTATTTTTAAATTAGTCATCATCTGTCAATATATTAAAAATACCTGGAACAGCTCATCATGTCCCAGGTTTATGATATTCATATTAATTTATTTAGTAGTATTTCGATATTCAATTCTGTGTGGCAAGATTACATTAGGTTCTTCAATATCTTCTTCATTCATATATTTAGTAAGAAGACGCATACCTACTGCTCCGATGTCATATAATGGTTGAATGACACTAGATAGTTTAGGGCGAACCATTTCTACTAAGCGTGTATTATTAAAACTAACAATTTGTAGTTCTTCTGGAACTTTTATTCCAGCATCAAGAGCACTATGCAAAATACCAATTGCTTGTTCATCATTAATAGATAGTATAGCATCTGGTAAATTATTTTTTAATTCTTTAAAGACGTTCACTCCATCTTTGTAGCTTTCAGAGCCTGATAATTCTACAGTATTATTTAATTTTAATTGATGTTGGATTAAAACATCTTTTAAACCACTTAGTACATCCTCTTGAGCCTTTTTAGAATAATCTCCACTTACAAGTACAAAATCTTTTGCGCCTGTTTTGATAAGGTGTTCTGTAACTTCTCTAGCAGCTTTAGCAAAATCGATATTAACAGATGCGATATTATCATCTTTACCATTTGTTCCAGATACCACTACAGGAACTGAAGAATGATTAATTAAATCTTTAATTTCATCAGAAATTGTACCACCTAAAAAGATAATGCCATCTACTTGTTTACTTAACAAGTTATTAAAAATTTCTTTTTCTGGATCATTATCTGAATTAGAAATAATAGAGTGATACTTATACATTGTTGCAATATCTTCAATACCTCTAGCAAGTTGAGAATAATAAATATTAGATATATCAGGTATAATAACGCCTACTGTAGTTGTACGTTTACTAGCTAGTCCCCTTGCAACTGCATTTGGTCTATAATTTAGTTTTTTAATAACGTCATTTACTTTTTTACGTGTTTCTGGTTTTACATTTTGATTGCCATTAACTACCCGTGATACAGTTGCCATAGATACACGGGCTTCCCTAGCTACATCATATATAGTTACAGTCATAATTTCCTCCTTGTAAGCGTTTTATTTATTATTATAACGTGCTTTCATTTCATTTTCAAAGTTTATCATAAATTAGTAAAGTGTCAAATATATAAGACTTATATTCACAATTATGTCAAATTTTAGTTATTAAATTTAATAATAAATAAAGTAAAACTATTCATCTTAACTTAAAAAGAACAATATAGAAATAAAATTTTTCTATATTGTTCTATAGTTTATTAGAATATACTTCTTTTACTATTTAAGTTGTTTAGAATTGTACATTTCAGCTAATGGCTTTAATTCATTATAAAATTTGTCAAATTCATTTAAATCCATTTGTTGTCCACTATCACTTAAAGCAACTGATGGATCTGGATGTACTTCCGCCATTACTCCATCTGCACCAACTGCAAGCGCTGCTTTTGCAGTTGGTAACATAATATCTTTACGTCCTGTACTATGAGTAACATCAACCATTAC
This sequence comes from Staphylococcus sp. CoH_129_LAB_1, assembly GCF_058191515.1. Lineage (NCBI taxonomy): Bacteria > Bacillati > Bacillota > Bacilli > Caryophanales > Staphylococcaceae > Staphylococcus > Staphylococcus sp. CoH_129_LAB_1. Next base: position 7,057 of record NZ_JBXWKZ010000017.1, read on the forward strand.
TGGTAAATGAGTACCTTGTTTTAAGATAGGTACAGCAGAAATATCGAGTGTATTACGCGTTGCTTTTTCATATGTACGAATACCACGTTCACATAGGATAATATTTTTATTACCTTGAGAAGCAATGTATTCAGCTGCAAATGTAAATTCTTCAATAGTAGCTGATAAACCACGTTTTAATAAGATTGGTTTATTAGTACGTCCTGCTTCTTTAAGCAATTCAAAATTTTGCATATTTCTTGCACCAATTTGAAAGACATCTAAGTAGTCATCAGCAATTTCGAAATCAGCTGGATTTACGATTTCACTAACAACGTTAAGATTAAATTTATCTTTAACATTTTTTAATATTTTTAACCCTTCAATTCCTAATCCTTGGAAATCATATGGTGATGTTCTTGGTTTAAACGCACCGCCTCTAATGAATTTTTCACCTTTGGCTTGTAAATCACGAGCTACTGCATCAACTTGTTCTTGAGATTCAACAGAACAAGGGCCAAATACAAATGATTTATTTCCATCCCCAATAATTCCACCATTATCAAATTTAACAATTGTATCTTCTGGTTTTAATTTTCTTGAAACATATAAGTGTTTTTCATTTTCCGATTTTTGTAAATCAGTAGACGCTTTAAAGATTTCTTTAAATAATTGCTTAATTACGTTATCGTTAAATGGCCCATTATTTCGATCCATTAATTCATTAATCATTTCTTTTTCTCGTTGAGGATCATAAACTTTAGTACCTTGTTTAATTTTTTCTTCTCCTATTTTTTGAGCTAATTCCCCTCTTTTTGATAATAAGTCAAGAATTTGATTATTAATTGAAATTATCTCTTCTCTATATTGTTCTAACTTTGCAGACATTCATAATCACCTCAATAAATTTTACTATACTTAATTATATTACTTTAAAGCGGTAAAATAATTGTATTTAGATAGTATTCTAACAATTACATTAAAAATGTTCAACTATAATCAGAATAAATTTTCAAACATTTCTGAATTGTTAAAATTAATATAATTTATAATACTATATAAAGAACTAAAAGAGCAATGTAAATTATTACACTGCTCTTTTAAAGAATATTAATCATTAAATGTACGTTTTTCTATTTTTCTATTTGTCTTTTCAGCTCTTTGGTGTTGCTTAGGTGTTTTATTTTTATTTTTATGCTTTTGATTATTATCTCTATTTTTCTGTTTATTATTATTTTTATGCTTTTGATTATTATCTCTATTTTTCTGTTTATTATTATTTTTATGCTTTTGATTATTATCTCTATTTTTCTGTTTATTATTATTTTTTTGATTTGATTTTGTTTGGGATGGTTGGTGAGTAATAGCTCCCTTTTCAAAATTAGCTTCTTGATGAGTTTGTTTATTTTTTATTTTTTCTTCATCTTTATTAAATGATTTATTATTTTTAGTTATTAAATTAGGTACTTTACTATAGTTTGAAGATGATATTGGTGACTCTTCAAATAATTTTTGAGTTTTATTAGCTACTTCTTTATTATCTTTTAACTTAGATTGCTTAGTTCTCGCAGCTGATGCAATTTTAGAAGCTTGTGACTCATTTTCGTTGTGTTGAGCTTGATGACTTACAGTTGGATTAGATAAATGATTTGTTGCTGATTCATTTTGGATTGCTCGGCGTTGTGCTTCAAGTGCTTCTGTTTCTTCCTGTTTTTTATCTTTTGCTACTGTTTCTTTTTTTGCTTCTTGGATTTCTTGTGCTTGTGGTGATTCATCCGCTAAGTTATTTGAAGTCTCTGATTGGA
>NZ_JBXWKZ010000017.1:8939-9936 GCF_058191515.1 Staphylococcus sp. CoH_129_LAB_1
GTTATTTGAAGTCTCTGATTGGATTGCTCGGCGTTGTGCTTCAAGTGCTTCTGTTTCTTCCTGCTTTTTATCTTTTGCTTCTGTTTCTTTTTTTGCTTCTTGGATTTCTTGTGCTTGTGGTGATTCATCCGCTAAGTTATTTGAAGTCTCTGATTGGATTGCTCGACGTTGTGCTTCAAATGCTTTTGTTTCTTCCTGTTTTTTATCTTTTGCCACTGTTTCTTTTTTTGCTTCTTGGATTTCTTGTGCTTGTGGTGATTCATCTGCTAAGTTATTTGAAGTCTCTGATTGGATTGCTCGGCGTTGTGCTTCAAGTGCTTCTGTTTCTTCCTGCTTTTTATCTTTTGATACTGTTTCTTTTTTTGCTTCTTGGATTTCTTGTGCTTGTGGTGATTCATCCGCTAAGTTATTTGATAACTCAGTTTTAATTGCATTTTGTTGTGCTACAATCTCTTCCGCACTATTATGTTCATTATTAAAATAATTGTTTTCTTTCACTATAGTTTCATCTTTAGCCTGTTGAATTTCTTGCGCTTGTGGTGATTGGTCAGCTAAGTTATTTGAAGTCTCTGATTGGATTGCTCGACGTTGTGCTTCAAGTTCATCAGAAGAAACACTTGTATTTTTTCTGTTTTTTAATTCTTCAATTTTATGTTTTACATTATCAATTGTTTCTTCTGTTTGTTGTTTAATACTATAATAATTATCTTTAACTTCTTGTTCTTTTGCTTTTATATCATCAATTTTTTGATTTGCTTTATTTTTAGTTAAAAGTCCAATAGTTGAGCCAATGATAGCACCAGTAATGAAGCTAACGATAAAATGTTTACGAGACTTAAATTTCGGATCATTATAATAAGTTTTATTATCGATTTCTCGATTAGTGTTACTAATAGCTCGATTTGAGAAACTTTGATTATTATAGCTCTCATAATCATCGCGATTATAATGTGGCGTACTAACAAAATTGTTTTGATTTGGTTGATTAGCTCCACGT
>NZ_JBXWKZ010000017.1:10036-30452 GCF_058191515.1 Staphylococcus sp. CoH_129_LAB_1
CCTTGTAAGTCATTACCTGTATTGTTTGTTTCAAATGCGTCTCTATCATAATGTTTTGTCGCATTTGTGTGAGCATCGCCATTTGGTTGATTAGCTCCATGTCCATGTAAATCATTGCCTGTATTGTTTGTTTCAAATGCATCTCTATCATAATGTTTTGTCGCATTTGTGTGAGCATCACCATTTGGTTGATTAGCTCCACGTCCTTGTAAGTCATTACCTGTATTGTTTGTTTCAAATGCGTCTCTATCATAATGTTTTGTCGCATTTGTGTGAGCATCACCATTTGGTTGATTAGCTCCACGTCCTTGTAAATCATTGCCTGCATTGTTTGTTTCAAATGCGTCTCTATCATAATGTTTTGTTGCACTATTTTGCGCTATATCTTCTTGCTGATTCGAACCTTTACCATGTAAATCGTTACCTGTGTTGTTTGTTTCAAATGCGTCACGATTATATTTCTTACTCATATTTATTCCTCCTATAAGAAATGCACTTAAACAAGTAAAAACCTCATTTAAGTGCATTTGATTGAATCATATTAAAAGTTTTTCTCAACGTTTGTAGTGTAATTTTGATTTGCATCATTAGCTACAGAGTTAGCTCTGTAGTTTGCACTTCCTCTACGGTAGTGTCTATTTTGCCATTTGTCAGCAATTTCCATTGCAACATTTGACCATTGAACTACTTGAGAAATTTTATCTTCATTTTGAGAAATATTATGTGTAATTGAGTTAGTTACACGATCAACTGAACTATTTAAAGTTTGAACTGAGTCGCCGATACCTTTAACGCCATCAACAACAGAGTTTAAACGTTCTACTTTACCTTGAATGTCTTCAGTTAAGCGATTAGCTTTGTGAAGTAAATCAGTTGTTTCACGAGTAATACCTTGAACTTGACCTTCAACACCATCAAGTGTTTTAGCCACGTGATCTAAATTTTTCTTAACTGAAATTAAAACTACGACAATCCCAATACATAAAATTAAGAATGCAATAGCAGCAATAATTCCAGCGATTGGTAAAATCCAATGCATAAAAAACGCCTCCTAAATATTCTTTTAAAATAAAAGTCATTAATTATAAATACCCATCATAATCATATATAAACATATTAGAATTCTTTTGGCATACCAATTTTTTCTTCATAAGCACGTTGAATTTTTTGAATATCTCCAGCACCCATAAATAAAATAACGGCATTATCAAATTTTTCTAATACATCAATACTATTTTCATCGATTAACGCAGATCCGTCAATACGATTTATTAAATCTTGGATAGTTAAATCTCCAGTATTTTCACGAATCGAACCAAAAATTTCACATAAAAATACATGGTCAGCTTTACTTAATGCATCAGCAAATTCATCTAAGAAAGCTTGAGTTCTTGAAAACGTATGTGGTTGGAATACTGCAACGACATTTTTATTTGGATATTTTTTTCGTGCTGTCTCAATTGTAGCACTAATTTCTCTTGGATGGTGAGCATAATCGTCTACTAATACTTGTTTTGAAACAAAAGTTTCATTAAAGCGACGTTTTACACCACCAAATGTTTCTAAAGCTTCTTTTATATTGTTGACATCCATTTTTTCAAGATAACTAATTGTAATGACTGCTAAGGCATTTTGAATATTATGATTACCATATTGTGGTGTTAAAAATTGATCATAGTATTCTCCATTAATATATACATCAAACTGCGTGCCATTTTCAGTTATTTGTATATTATCTGCATATACATCATCATTTTTACTAAGACCATAATAATAAATAGGTACATCTGATTTTAGATTTCTTAAATGTTCATCGTCACCCCAAGCAATAATAGCTTTTTTTACATTATTTGCCATTTCTTGGAAAGCACTAGCAACATCATCTATATCTTGGAAATAATCAGGATGATCATAGTCAATATTTGTCATAATTGCATAATCTGGATGATAGCTTAAAAAGTGACGTCGATATTCACACGCTTCAAACGCAAAATAATCGCTTCCTGGTAATCCCATTCCTGTACCATCACCAATTAAGAATGATGTTTTCTTATCTCCATTCATTACATGAGATAATAAACCAGTAGTAGACGTTTTACCGTGAGCACCTGTGACTGCTACTGATATATATTGATTAATGACTTGACCAAGAAAATCATGATATCTAATCACATCCACTTTTAATTCATGTGCTCTAACGATTTCTTCATGTGTATCAGGGAATGCATTTCCTTGAATAACAACCATCCCTTCATGAATATTATCAGCACTAAATGGTAAGATTTTAATTCCTTTATTTTTAAGTGCTACTTCTGTAAATACATATTTTTCAATATCTGAACCTTGAACCTCATGACCTAAATCGTGCATAATTTGTGCTAATGAACTCATTCCTGCACCTTTAATTCCGACAAAATGATAATGCGTCATATCCATAAAACTCCTTTAAAATTATTCTTTCTTTAAATCTGCCTCAGTAATATATACATCTCTTGGTTTAGAGCCGTTTGCTCCAGAAATATAATCTAATTGTTCTAATTGATCGACGATTCTTGCTGCACGATTATAACCTATTTGGAAATGTCGTTGAATTAATGAAGTAGATATATGTCCTTCTTTGACCATAAAACTACAAACGTCATCAAATAATTCATCTTGAGCTTGAGTTTGAGTTTTTTTCAATAATTCTTTTTCTTCAAATAAATATTCTGGTTCTCTTTGTTTTTTGATGAAATCTACGACATCATCAATTTCTTCATCAGATACAAATGTACCTTGTACACGTATAGGTTTATTCATACCACTACCTAAATATAGCATATCTCCGTATCCTAATAGTCTTTCAGCGCCTCCACTATCAATAATAGTTCTAGAATCAACGCTTGAAGATACCATAAATGCAATACGAGTTGGTATATTAGCTTTAATAAGTCCAGTAATAACATTAACTGAAGGTCTCTGTGTTGCTACTAACATATGAATTCCACAAGCTCTTGCTTTTTGAGCAATTCTAGCAATAGATTGTTCTACTTCTTGTGGAGCCATCATCATTAAATCTGCTAATTCGTCAATAACAATGACTATCTTAGGCATACGTTGTTCATATGATGCTTTTTTATTAAAAGCAGTAATATTACGCACATGATATTGTGCAAACAATTTATAACGTCTTTCCATCTCTTCAACAGCCCATTTTAAACTTTGGGTAGCTGCTTTAACGTCTGTAATAACTGGTGAAACGAGATGTGGTAAGTCATTATACGGTGCTAATTCAACCATTTTTGGATCAATCAATAATAATCTCAATTCTTCTGGATGATTTTTATATAACAATGACATTAATATACTGTTAATACATACAGATTTACCCGAACCAGTAGCTCCAGCTATTAGAGCATGAGGCGTTTTAGCAATATCCATTAATAATGGTTCATTATTAATACGATTACCCATGGCCACTGTTAATTTAGATTCAGTATTTTTAAATTTAGGTGACTCTAAAATTGATTTCAAACTTACTTTTGAAGGATTTTGATTTGGTACTTCAATACCTACTAAACTTGTACCTGGAATAGGTGCTTCGATCCTTATATCTTTAGCGGCAAGTGCCATTTTTAAATCATCTTGCAAAGCAGTAATTCTTGAAACTTTTACACCTTTTTCAACAGCTAATTCAAATCGCGTAACGCTCGGACCTACAGTCACATTTTGAACTTCTGCCGGAACATTAAAGTAATAAAATGCATCATTTAATTCCTGCTTTTTCTCTTCAATCCATGTTTCATCAAATTGATGAATTTCTGGATCATCTAATAATTCAAGACTTGGTAATTTAATATTAGGACCTTTTCTAATTGCAGATTTACTTTCATGTTCTTCTTTACCAACTTGCTCTTCATTATTAGAATCTATTGTCATAGATGTTGCTTGGACATTTTCATTTTCTACATCTGAAAGTTCCCTTGTTTCATCTTCGTGATGATTATCTTGACTAGACGGTTCATAAGTATTTTTTGTAGTATTCTCTTCTTGACTATTGGTAGTTTGTACTGAAGGACTTAGACTTTTTGGACTAGCTGATTTACTTTTTAATTTTGTTTCAGGTTTTAATTCTGGAACGCTGACTTTATTAGATTTTTTCATTTTTTTAGTATCCATCAAGCGCTTTTTATCTGATGGAGTCATCAAAACGTTAAAAGGTCTACTGCCCGGCATGATTGAAGATTTAATAGATGATGATGAATCATTTTTAACTATTTGTTTTTCATCATCTTCTACCTTTTCATCATCAGTATTAGATGATGATTCATGAACTAAATCATCGTTACGTTTCTCTTGTTCATAAGCATATTCAGTATCTGTCTCTATTGTGTTATCAATTAAATGTTCAGTGTCATCATCGCTATTGTTTGGTTGTTTCGTTGTATCTTGATTCGAAGAAGTGTTCATCTCATGATACTCTGCTTCCTCTATTTCTTCTTTTGAAATATCACTGTTTTCTTGCGATTCATCTACTTTACTTAAATCCAAGTCTTCACTTTCATTAAGATGCTGACGATGGTCTTTAGTAAAATGGATAGGTGCTGATTTAAAATTATCTTCTGACAATTGTTCATCATTATGTTCGTCTTTAGATGTTGTATCATTGACTTCTTGTATTTCTACGTCTTTTTCATTAACAGTTTGAATACTTGGAACATAATTTAAATCAATTTCCTCGTATTGATACTGGTCATCATTGTCACCAAAATTAGACGTATTTGAATCAGTATGAGTCTCTTTATCACGTATAGGAGTATTAGTAGTATTCACATTTGAATTTTCAATTTTATCAGTACTATTTTCTGTTTGAATCATTCTCTCTTCATCGATATTTTCTTCATAATCTAGAGAACTTTCTCCAATATATTGCTTAGCTTGATTTGCATACATTTCATCAATTACTTTTTGTATTCCATCATCATTATCCGCTGATTGTTGACGTTTATTTTGTAACGCTTCTTTAAACTTACGTTTTTGTTGTGCTTTTTTTTCTCTTTCGCGTCTAATTTCTTCTACTATTTGTGACGCATAAATATTCTCAATATTCACTGTATTATCTTTTTGAGAGAAATTAGGAACAATACTTTCTGAAGAAGTAGTTTCATAAATATTAGAATTTTGATCATTAACATTTGAAGAAACGTTATCTTCATACTTAGATTGAGTCAATGATTCATTTTTAGACTCGTTTGTGTTTGTTTTTACATCATTATCAGATACTCGGTGTGCCGTTTGATCTTGTTTTGAATTGTTTTTAACTTCATTATAATCTTCATTACCTTCCCTATCTTTTAATGGAGGAATGACACCATTTTCAATTGGGCGACGCTTTTTCGTACCAAATACTGCAGACGGTACTTCTGAAGTTCTAAAATTTGAATGGTGATATGTAGAATTCGATGCCGTTTTATAATTTGATTTAAAACGCTCCGATTGTAATTTCATATGAGAATGATTATTCGTATAATTATGATATTGAGAAGTTGTTTTTCTATTATTACTCTCTCTTGACTGTTTACTATTTGATGGCTTATTACGTTTATTAGATGGTCTTTCTTTAATTGAAGGAACACCAGTATCATCATGATTCGTATACTGTCTTCTTCTACGTTTTCTAGTATCTGTTGCACTGTCATAAGTTTGAGTATAATTGTTATTATTATTTATTTCGTCATAACCATATTCTTTATCAGCTTTAGGCTGTTTTTGTGACATATATTTATCTTCATCAACTTCTCTGTAAACCGCTTCATCATATGTTTCAACATCTTGCCCTAAATCGATAGGAAAACGAAAATTCCCACGTGGACGATCATATATATCATCATTTTCAGGAAGTAAGGTATGCTCACCATTCTGTTGTGTTTCTGAGTTATGGCGACGTTTATTTTTTCGTCTCAGTAATTCTTCATCAGAATGATTATCATTGCCAAATAATTCATCAAACCAACTCATACATCCACATCCTTCCTACTTTTTTTAATCAAAAAATGCATTGCCAACTTTATAGTCATCAGGCAATACCATAATTCCTTTTTCTTGAGGTGCATTAGGCAAATTTAATTCTCTCATTGAACAAATCATTCCACTTGAGTCAACACCACGTAACTTAGCGTCTTTAATTACCATTCCACTTGGCATAACAGCACCAACTTTAGCTACGACAACTTTTTGACCTGCTTCTACATTTGGCGCACCACACACAATTTGTAGTTCTTCATTACCAACATCAACTTTCAAAATACTTAGTTTATCTGCATCAGGATGCTTTTCTTTTGTTTTCACATATCCTACAACAAATTTAGGTGATAAATCAGCCTCAAGTTGATAATCAAAATCTGCATTTGTAATTGACTGTTGTAAAGCTTCTACGAGCTCTTCATTTAATTTAATATGCCCGTTACTATTGACTGAATATACTTTTGAAAAATCAAAAATATTAAATCCAACAATTTTATTTTCATGCTTAATAGCAACAACATTATTTTTTATTTCATATTCAAAAGGCCCATCTGTTGGTTCAATTTGTAAAAATGCAACGTCCCCTACGCCTTCTTTATTATAAAATAAATTCATTTAAATTCTCCTTTTAACTTATTATTAATTATCTTTATTAAATTTTTTACGATTAGCTTCTAAACGCTGAATAACATTTGGATCTCTTTTTTGTTTATTATTTTTTCCTAAAATAAAAATCGGCTCTAAATGTTCTTTTTGATAGCCAAATGAAAGTGAAGTAATAGGTACAAGTCCCTTAGTAAAAAATTCCATCGTCAAGTGTGCCATAACATCATAACCAGTTTTATTGCGTATATCAGCAATAACTAATACATCTTGATGAGGGACAGCGACTAACATTTCACCTTCACATTGTGTCTCAATATCATTTAAAAATTTTGTATTTAAAATACGACTTGCGTCATATCCGTCATTTGAATTGATAAAATAAAAAATATTTCCTTTTACTTCATCTGTTTTATATTTGTTTTCAAGTTTACGTATATTAAACAACGACATTTCTTTAATTTGTTGTGAAGTTAAACCTAATGTTTTTAACATACTTTCATCAATTAATCGGTACGATTTTCCTAAATCAAGTGCATAATAAATATTAGTTTCTGCAGTATGTTCTTCCATAACAAATTGATGACCTTCTTTAGTTTTTTTATCAAAACTCGTTGATCTTATTACCGGCATAACTTGAATATCTTTTATTTTAGATAGACCATTATCATCCATTTGTGCAATTGCCTCTTCAACATAATAGATAATTTCATTTATGATTTTATCTTTTTGCTCTTCATACTTCGCTACAATTGCATTAAGCTTGATAGTTACACCTTTAGAATTATCTCGTCTATATATACGTAAAGTTTCTTCTTCACGATCAAACTTAAAATCAACGTTTAAATGTTTTAAACGTTGTTTTAGTGTATCTCTCATTTGAAAGACGTTCATATTAAAACACTCCTATTTTCGCACCTTACAATATTTTACAATAAAAAGAGATTCAATTACAGAAAAATTAGGCTATTCTATCACATGGAAATAAAAATTTAAGTCTTAATTACTCATTTATACATATTGACTTAAAAATGAATCTATTTGATCAATTGATTTTCGTTCTTTTCCAATGTAGCTTCCCACTAATTCACCCTTTTTATATACAAGAAAGCTTGGAATTCCCATAATATCATTTTCAATTGCTAAATCTATAAATTTGTCTCGATCTACTGATACAAATTTAAAATTAGAGTATTTCTTTTCCAATTCCGGTAAATCTGGTTCAATCACTTTACAGTCTGGACACCATCCAGCAGTAAATTCAAATACAGTGTGTTCATTTTTCAATTCTTCATATTGTTTTTCACTTTCTAATGTAATCATATTATTTCTCCTCACTTTGAAATTGTAATGTTAAAATTGTTTCATTTGTTAAATTACTCACAGCTTGTTTTAATAATTCACGCGCAGCATAATAGTCTCTTATATCAAATACTGCATCTGTACTATGAATATATCTTGCGCATACACCTATAACTGCTGTAGGCACACCTTTATTTGCTTTATGGATTTCTCCCCCATCTGTACCACCAGGTGAAATATAATATTGTGAACGAATATCAAATTGACCAACTAAATCCAATAGATAATCTCTGAAACGTGGTGAAAGAATCATTGTGCCATCTTTAATTCGAATTAACGTTCCTTCACCTAATTGACCAGACAATTGCTGCTTACCTTTAATGTCATTTGCAGGAGAACAATCTACAACAAAAGCTATATCTGGCTGTATTAATTCTGTTGATGCTTTTGCCCCTCTTAATCCAACCTCTTCTTGGACATTTGCGCCCACATATAAATCTACATCTAATTCCACATCTTTGAGTAATTCTAATATTTCAATTGCTAAGACACAACCATAACGATTATCCCATGCCTTTGCACTATATCGATGCTCAGATAATTGAGTAAAGGGTGTATAAGGAACAATTGTGTCTCCTATTTCTATTCCACGTGATCGAACTTCTTTATCACTTTCTGCACCTATATCTAACATTAAATCTTTAATCTCTGGAACCGCTTCATTACCTGTTCTAAAATGTTTTGGTATATTCGAAACGATACCAACAATTTTTTCGCCGTCTCTATTTTTAACTTGCAGTCGTTGTCCTTGCCATATATCGTTAGATACACCGCCTAAATTAGTAAACTGTAACATGCCATTTTGAGTGATGTTCGTAATCATAAAGCCAATTTCATCCATATGAGCCGCTATCATCACACGCTTTGCATTTGTATTTTTTGATTTTTTCACACCAAAAATGCTTCCCATATGAGTTGTTATCACTTCATCTACAAAGGGTGTCATTTCTTTTTTCATGTAGTCACGCACTTCTTCTTCAAAGCCTGGTGCTCCATGTAATTCTGTTAATGTTTTTATACGAAGTAAAGTTTTATCGTTTTCCATTACATAAACACGCTCCTTAAATTTATTATATCATTTTGATTATGGTAAACTAATAATAAGAATTATTAATAGAAAGGTTAGATTCGATAATTATGACTCGTCAAACTATAAAATATATCTCAATCCCCATCGTAATCACTATAGGGGTATCTACGGCTTTTATACTATGTCGCACAATGAAAAACAAAAAAGTAAAGAACCCCGATAGAATATTAGAGGAAGTAAAATCATATTTTATGGATATTAAAGGTTCTTACATTCTTCATGAACCTATACAAAATGAAGAAAAATATTTAAATCGTCTTGTTTATCAAGGTGGCATTACTCAAAATAAAAATAATCATAATATAGAATATACATTCTATGCTGATGCACATACTGGTGAAATATTAACTATTGAAGAAAAGTATCATTAATTTTTATGATATAAAATATGTTATTAAAATAAAATTAAAAGGCTTGTTTCCCCAACATTATAGGAAACAAACCTTTGAGATAGTATACTAAACTAAGGGTTCAATACAAGTTATATATTTAACTATCCTTTTCGATAAATATAAGTATATATACTTATATTTATCATAAAAAGCAAATACTGTTAATACAATACACGACACGCGAGTAAGAATATATTCTCTTCTTACTCGCGTGTATTACATTTAATATATCATTTATTAATTTTTATGAAATTTAGCTTCCATTCTATAAATACGTGAGCCTTTATCAGAAAACTTTTTCTCATATTCAGTTAATATATTATCTTCATCGTCTTCATCATGAAGATTCAAATTTAACTTTGTAAAATACATTCCATATTGTGACATGCTTTCAAGACTATAAGCAAATAAGCCTCTATTATCTGTTTTAAAATGTATTTCTCCATCTTCTTTAAGAATTTGTTCATATAGAGCTAAAAAAGTTCGATAAGTTAAACGACGTTTTGCATGTCTTTTTTTAGGCCAAGGATCAGAGAAATTTAAATAAATTCTAGATACTTCATTATCTTTAAAGTACTCATTTAGTTCGATTGCATCATTACAAATTAATTTTAAATTTGTGAGTCCTTTATCTTTCACTTTATCTAGTACTTTATACATAACGCTTTTTTCACGTTCTAAAGAAACAAAATTAATTTCAGGATGTTGCTCAGCAAGTGTAGTAATAAATTGCCCCATTCCTGAGCCGATTTCAATATAGATTGGCTGTTTTTTATCAAACCAATCACTCATTTTACCAACATGTGCACCATCCATATCTACTAAGTCAGGATGCTCTTTCAAATAATCTTCTGCCCATGGTTTATATCGGACTCTCATGTATTAAATCTCCTTAAATAAATAAATTACTATTCATTACCTCATTTAAAAATTTGAGCCAAGTGTTCATATCTTTAAATCTTTTTTGCTCTTCATACCATTGAATCATGCCAATGGATTGAATCACAGTATACCATTTCATACGTTTATTTAAATCCATACTTTCTTTAACACCGTATGTGTTAAACCAGTTAGACCATTGTTGTTTTGGAACGTAGTTGTATAGCAGCATACCAATATCAATGGCTGGATCAGCAATCATTGCACCTTCCCAATCTACTAAAAATAACTCATCACGATCAGAAAGTAACCAGTTATTATGATTAACATCGCCATGAACTACTGTAAAGAAACGTGGATCTAAATTAGGAATATGTTCTTCTAAGTAAGTTAATGCTTTTCGAATTACATGATGGGTTAATACTTCTCTAGATAAAGAAGCATTGATTTTCTTTAACATAATATTCGGGGTAATAGGTTCCATTTCCATACGTTTTAACATATTGAGTAGTGGTTTTGAACCATGTATTTTTTTTAGAAGTTCAGCAACTCTTCTTTGATACATTTCAGATGGCGTAAGCTCTCTGCCATTTTTCCAATGTTGTGCTGTTACAACTTCGCCTGTTTCAATACGTTTTGTCCAAACTAACTTAGGTACAATACCTTCTGCAGATAATGCTGCAATAAATGGATTTGAGTTACGCTTAAGAAATAATTTTTGTCCATCTTGTTCAGCCATATACGCTTCGCCAGATGCTCCGCCAGCAGAATCAAGTGTCCACCCTAATTGATAAAACTGCTCCAACTCGTTCACCTCACTTTCAATTAGAAAATGGCTCGAGAAATATAGTTTTTCAAGAGCCATATATTCTAATTTAATCATCGCTATTCAGCTAACGATTGATTATATTTCTAACTTTATTTTATTGGCAAAACTAATATTTAAATGTCCCCAAATCATTTAAATTTTTTACCTGTCTCTTTAATCACTCAATGATGATTTTATAATTTTTAGCTTAATTTTTCAACTGAAAATGAGAAACAAAATGATACATTTTACTAGTGTGAAAAAGCTAAAATCCCGAAATGCTTTATAAATATTATAACATATCCTAAACATCATCGTTGAAGAAATTTAAAGTTACTTGATACTTTTTAATTCAATATATTTTTCAAATCCCTCTTGTAATTTTTTAGTAATTGGACCTACCTTGCCATCATTTACAATTTCGCCATCAATTTTAACGACTGGTGTTACTTCAGCAGATGTACTAGACACAATGATTTCATCTGCATTTTTTAAGAAATCAACTGTAAATGTCTCTTCATTAAATGGAATATTGTAATCTTCAGCAACCCATTTAATTACTCTTCGAGTAATACCATTTAAAATGTAATTATTAACGGGATGTGTATAGATTTCACCATCTTTAATCGCATACACATTACTTGACGCACCTTCAGTTACAGTTTCCCCTCTATGTTGAATGGCTTCTGTTGCGTTATATTTAACTGCATATTCTTTGGCAAGAACATTTCCTAGTAAGTTTAAACTTTTGATGTCACAACGTAACCATCTAATATCTTCAACTGTTATAGCATTAATACCATTTTCAAAGTCATCATATGGACGATCGTAACTTTTAGCGAATGCCATAATAACAGGTTTAACTTCTGGAGTTGGGAAAGAATGATTTCTTGGTGCTACTCCTCTTGTAGCTTGAATGTAAATTCCGCCATTTTGAATATTATTTACTTTCAAAAGTTGTCTTACGATATCTGTTAATTCTTCGATAGTATAGCCTAAATCAATTTGAATTTCACTTGCACTTCTAAGAAATCTTTCAAAGTGTTCAGTTACTGTAAATAGTTTACCGTTATATGCGCGAATATATTCATATATCCCATCTCCAAATACATAACCTCGGTCTTCATACGAAACTTTTACGTCTTCTTGATTTAAAAATTCTCCGTTAATAAATACTTTTGTCATTGTTTATACCTCCACACATAGTGAATAAATTGCTTCTAAATAGATACTTGTTGCGTTGAATAATTGTTTTTTAGTAATATATTCATTCTTTTGATGCATTAAATCCTCTGAATCTTCAAACATAGCTCCAAATGCAACGCCTTTGTCTAAATTACGTGCATAAGTGCCTCCACCGATTGTATAAGGTTCTGTCATATCACCTGTTTGATTTCTATAAGCACTGACAAGTTTTTGTACAAATGGATCATTTTTATCTACGAAATGAGGTTGTTGAACTTTACCTAACTCTATTTCAAATCCTTGAGATTTAATTTCATTTTTAAAACGTTCTAAAGCAACCTCAAATTCGAATCCTTTAGGATAACGTAAATTGATACCAAATTTTCCACCTTTTTCTTTATCATATGTAATGATACCTACGTTTGTTGTTACATCTCCCATAACATCAGTATGGAATTTCATACCCATTTTTTCACCAAAATGAGATTCATGTAAATATTGATTACTAAATGCAGCAAATTCTTTTGCAGCTTGATTAAGATTAAGAGTTGATAAGAAATCAATAAGATATAAACCAGCATTCACTCCAAGTGATGGATCCATACCATGAACAGCTTTTCCTTCAACAGTGAGTATCAATTCACCATTATCTACAACTGCTTCTCCCTCTAATTTATGTTGTTCTAAATAATTCTCAAAATGTTGAACTACATCCGTCATATTTTCTTTAACTAAAACATTTGCTTTAGCATGGTCAGGTACCATGTTATAGCGTTGACCTGAATCAAAAGAGATAAGTTCCGCTTCTGAATTATCAGATTGATGTAAGCTTACGTTTTGGATTAAATCAAATGTTGTAATCCCTTTTTCTCCGTGAATAGCAGGGAATTCAGCGTCTGGAGCAAAACCTAAAGCAGGCATTTCTTCTGTTTTAAAATATCTCTCCGTACATTTCCAGTCAGATTCTTCATCTGTACCAATGATAATATGAATACGTTTTTTCCAATCTACATTCATTTCATTCAAAATTTTAACTGCATAATATGCTGCGATAGTCGGACCTTTATCATCAAGTGTACCTCTTGCCACAATAGCGTCATCTGTGACAACAGGTTTAAAAGGATCAGAATCCCAACCATCTCCAGCAGGAACAACATCTACGTGACATAAAATTCCTAATACATCTTGACCTTGACCTGCTTCAATTCTTCCAGCAATATGATCAACATCATGGGTAGAAAAACCATCTCTTTGAGCAATTTTATACATATAATCAAGGGCTTCACGAGGTCCTGGACCAACCGGTGTTTCCTCTGAAGCTTGACTGTCATCTCTCACACTCTTTATTGAAAGTAATCCATTTAAATCTTCAATGATTTGACTTTCATATTCTTGTACTTTTTCTTTCCACATTAGAGATCAACTTCCTTTTCAATAGATATACCTATTATTTTACATAAATTTAGTATCAAATGACAATAAGATGTCAGAAAATTTACAGATAGATATAAAAATAAAATAATGTTGGGACAGAATTCATTTTGATTTCGTCGTCCCATCCAAACCCCCAATATCCAGCTTGCGTTGGTCGTAGACTTTCTCTTTGAAAGTCTCTTTGCTTGGGTCCCATTAGAATTAAAAAGATTGATATAAGTGTGTATTTGATTCAGTCAACAACTACTAACACATTAAAAATGCCTGAAACAGCTATAACTGTCCCAGGCGTTTAAATAAATTAGTGTCTATCATCTAAGGCATTATGGTTGTTTTTTAAATCTTCTTCAGTGACTACTCTTAAATTATTGTTAACAGTAGCGCCACCTTCATCATCAAATTTACCTTCAGCTAACTGATGTGTATCGTTACTTTTACTTTCTACATTAATAAATTTAGATTTTTCGTCTTCAAGTAATGACTTAGGATCATTTTTCAAACGCTTTGCATAACCTTGAGGATCATTTTTAACGTTTTGAATTGTTTCATTCGCTTTTGAACTAATTTCGTTAACTAATCCTTTAGCATTTTGTTTATATCCCTCTGGATTTTCTTTATATTTATTATATTCAGCTTTTAATTTATTTCTACTACTTTCACGTGATAATGCTACTGCAGCAGCTGCTGCACCGATACCTGCCACGATTCTTAATAAACCTGCACTTTTAGCCATAATATTACCTCATTTCTTTTTTAATATTGTAAAAGTCCTAGTTCTTCAGGAGTTAGTAAACGATACTCTCCAGATTTTAAGTTTTTATCTAACGTCAAATTTGAAATTTTAAGACGTTTTAACTCTAATACCTCATTATTGATTGAATGAAACATTCTTTTCACTTGATGGTATTTTCCTTCGTAAATAGTTACTATAGATAGTGTATCATTAATCTTTTCTAGCTTTGCTGGTTTAACCATGCCATCTGATAATTCTATTCCTTTTTCAAAAGCTAATATATCTTCTTCATTAATTGGATATTTTGATATCACTTCATATGTTTTAGAAACATGTTTAGATGGACTCATTAAATGATGATTAAATTGACCATCATTAGTAATAAATAATAAACCTTCAGTATCTTTATCCAATCTTCCTACTGGGAATATGTCAAGATGCTGATATTCAGTAATCAAATCTATTACCGTTTTGTTTATCTCATCATAAGTAGCAGAAACATATCCTTTTGGCTTATTCAACATAATATAAACATAATTAATGTATTTAATTACTTTACCATCCACAGTTATTACATCATTGTCAGGATTAACTTTTACTTTAGGAGTTTTTTCTATCACATCATTCACTTTGACATGATTTTTTTTTAAAAGTTGCTTCACTTCTGTACGTGTGCCAACTCCCATATTTGATAAAAATTTGTCTAATCTCATCTTAAAAATCCAACTTTACGTCTAATTTTCGCTGGTAAATCACCAAGAAACTGATCAGCCAATCGATTTTTAATCGTAATACTACCATATATTATTGCTCCAACAATAACACCAACAAGTAATATAATTGATGCTCCAAATTTACGTTCTACAGGAATAAAATGTCCTAAAATTAAATAAACAATTTCAACACTAATCATCATAATTAAACTATAGATAAAAATTTTCGCTACTTGTACAAACGTTTCTGTAAATTCAAATTTTGCATAGATTTTTAAAATAAAGAAGTTAGCAGTAATAGCAAAAATTAAAGCAATAGCTGTGCTTAAAATTGCACCAGCAGTACGGAATGTCATAATTAATGGGAAATTTAGCGCTAATTTTAGTATAACTGAACCTAAAATTACAAATACAGTTAGCTTCTGTTTATCTATACCTTGTAACATCGAAGCAGTTACACTTAGTAAAGCAATTAATATTGCTACAGGTGCATATATAAATAACATTTTATTTCCATCTGGATTATATTGATAAAAAACTGTATATAACGGTGCTGCTAATGCCATTATTCCTAAACTTGCTGGAACAGTAATATACATTAAAACGCCAATAGATGTTTTAATCTGTCGGTGCATTTCAGTTAAACGACCTTCTGCAAATGTTTTAGTAATATAAGGTATTAAACTGACTGCAAATCCTGCAGCTAATGACGTTGGAATCATGACTATTTTATTCGTTGTAAAGTTTAAAATCGTAAAAAAATAGTCTTTATTTGCATGGAATCCTGCTGCATCTAATGCATTATTATGTGTAAATTGATCAACAAGATTAAATAATGGAAAATTCAAACTTACAATAACAAATGGGATACTGTATGCAATAATTTCTTTGTACATACTTCCATATGAGATATCTAATCCGGTACGATCAGACTCTACCATTTTTTGTATGAAAGGTTTACGCTTTTTCCAGTAATACCAAAGTGTAAGTAAACCTGCAATTGCTCCTATAGCAGCAGCAAATGTTGCTACACCATTGGCTTGTAAATATGTACCATGAAAAACATTTAAAACTAAATAACTACCTATTAATATAAAAACTATTCTCGCTAATTGTTCAGTAACTTCTGATACAGCAGTAGGACCCATAGATTGATATCCTTGGAATACCCCACGCCATGTTGCTAACAATGGAATGAATACCACTACGATACTTATGATACGAATAATCCAAGTGATTTCTGGTACTGACCATCCACCTTTTCCTTCTTTTTGACCTAAAGTAATTGTCGCGATGTCAGGTGCTAAAAAAAATAATATTAAAAATCCTATAATACCTGATATTGACATGACAATAAAACTCGATTTATAGAGTTTTTGACCTACTCTATATGCTCCTATTGCATTGTATTTTGCTACAAATTTCGAAGCTGCTAAAGGGACACCAGCTGTGGCTACAGCTATAGCAATGTTATAAGGAACATAAGCATAGTTAAACGGCGCTAACTTTTCCTCCGCATTTGCACCCATAATTGCATAAAAGGGAATTACAAATAAAACACCTAGAATTTTAGTAATTAAAATACTAAATGTAATTAAAAAGGTTCCGCGCACCATTTCTTTATTTTCACTCATATTCAATCTTCCTATCTTTAATTTAATCAAACTATCTCATTTTACATCTGCACATATTAAGGACTTGCATTACTATAAAATATATCACAAAATACTTATTGTTTCTCGTTTCTTTTTAAGTTTTTAAATAATTATTCTTACCATTATTATCCTAAAATAATATAAGTTCAATTATTTATATATTTAATATGCCATTTTAACTTAAAATATGACTTCGGTTCGCAAAATAATATGTATTTATGTAGAATATAAATGTATGATAACGGAGGTTAGGATATGTATCAAACAATAGTCATTGGCGGTGGCCCAAGCGGCTTAATGGCAGCAGTTGCTGCAAGTGAACAGAGTCGTAATGTTCTCTTAATTGAGAAGAAAAAAGGTTTGGGAAGAAAATTAAAAATTTCAGGCGGTGGTAGATGTAATGTGACCAATCGCTTACCCTATGAAGAAATTATTAAAAACATACCCGGAAATGGGAAATTTTTATATAGTCCATTTTCAAAATTTGATAATGAGTCAATAATAGATTTTTTCGAAAGCCGCGGTATAAAATTAAAAGAAGAAGATCATGGAAGAATGTTCCCAGTTTCTAATAAATCTCAAGATATCGTAGATACCTTAGTTAATACAATTAAGAATAATCACGTTGAAATTAAAGAAGAAACGATAGTTAATGATATTATTAAAAATGATAATGATTCATTTTTAGTAAAAACACAACAAGGCGACTTTAAATCACATACAGTTATTATTGCGACCGGCGGAACGAGCGTGCCTCAAACCGGCTCCACTGGCGATGGATATAAATTCGCTAAAAGTTTAGGACACACTATTACGGAATTATTCCCTACTGAGGTACCTATTACATCAAACGAAACTTTTATTAAGAATCAAACTCTTAAAGGCTTAAGTTTAAAAAATGTGGAATTATCAGTTCTAAAGAAAAATGGAAAAAAACGTATTAGTCATCAAATGGATATGATTTTTACACACTTTGGTATTAGTGGTCCAGCTGCACTTCGCTGTAGTCAATTTGTTTACAAAGAGAAAAAGAATCAGAAAAAACAGGAAATAAAAATGCAGTTAGATGTATTTCCAAATTTGTCATTTCAAGAATTAGAAAGTAAAATAAGAAAAATTTTAACTAAAGAGTCAGATAAATATATTAAAAATGCATTACATGGATTAATAGAGGACAGATACTTATTGTTTATATTAGAGCAAGCAAATATTGACGAGAACACAACATATCATCATCTTTCAAACCAACAGTTGACTCAACTCGTAGAATGTTTCAAACATTTCATTTTCACTGTTAATGGTACCCTTTCAATCGAAAGAGCTTTTGTGACAGGTGGTGGTGTTTCTCTTAAAGAAATATGGCCCAAAACTATGATGTCTAAAATCGAACCTGGCTTATTTTTATGTGGAGAAGTGTTAGATATCCATGGCTATACGGGGGGGTATAATATTACGAGCGCGTTAGTGACTGGACACGTAGCTGGAAGTGAAGCTGGACAATTTTTACTTTCTTAAAAATAAAATCACTCCAAAAGTTAAATGAATTATAACTTTTGGAGTGTATTTTATATTATTAATTTTCTTTTTTTCTTCTCTTAAGTAATAATAAAAGACCGCTTAATAACATGAATTCAGATAAAGATAATAATGAGTTTCCATTATTACCAGTATTAGGTAAAGTAGCTAATTTTAAATGATTAGTACTTGAATTAAGTTTATTATCTAAATTTTCAGATGTCATCCCTTGTTTATTAGCTAATCCAAACTCGTTTTCAAATTGTTTAACTTTAACGTGTTCAATCTCATTGATAGTAACTTTTGTTAATTCAATAACTTCATCAGTAGTCATATCCATAGCTAATTTATTTATTGCCTTCATGACATAAGATTCAATTAGATTGTTTGCTTTATTTTTTTCATTTACGGAAACAGTTGTCAATCTATTGATATAATCTTTACGTTTTTTTGCTTCCTCAAAAATTTGAGCTCTAGCTTTTGATTTTACTTTATCAACTTGAAATGCTTTTTTGAATTCTAAAATATAGTACATTCTTACATTATCAACTTGTTTATTAGTTTGAGCTTGGTTTACTTTTTCTACTGCTTTTTTGTATGATTCTTCAAGATTTTGTTTTACTAATCTTTTTTCATCTATTGTAAAGGTCTGATCATATGATACTTTGTCTTTTAGTTTTTGTAGTTCAATTTTCAATTTAGATAAAGCATCTGCTTTTTTGACAACTTCAACTTGGATTTGCTTAATATCATTCGTCCCTTTATCTCTTACCATATCAACTTCAGAATTAGTAGAAGCATTTTCGATTGATTTTTTAGCTTTATTTACTTCTTCATCTACTTTTTGTTTTGCTGCTTCTTTTTCTTCTTTTGTTGCGTTTGGTGTTTGATCTATTTCTACTTTTTTAGCTTCAGCTACATTATCTATGATAGTTCTCGCTTCAGGTTTTTTGAGTGTTTCTGGCTGAATTGCATCAATAGCATGTATTTCACTTTCTTTAGCTAGTTTAACACTATCATTCGTTGTAGATTGATCGATTTTATGTTTTGCTTTAGTAACTTCTTCATCTACTTTTTGTTTAGCTACTTCTTTTTCTTCCTTAGTTGCATTGCGATTATTATCAATTTCTGATTTTTTAATTGCTGCTTCAGCATCAATTGCTTTTCTACCTAAAGATTTTTGTAATGTCTCTGGTTGGATATTAGATATAATCGAATAACCAGTTTGAGCAGATTGATCTACTGTCTCATTCGTTGTAGATTGATTAATATTCTCTTTTGCTTTCATAGCTTCTTCATCTACTTTACGTCTTGCTTCTGCTTTTTCTTCATCCGTTGCTTCATAATTATGGTCAATTTCTGATTTTTTAACATTTACTTCATCATCTATAGTTTTTTTAGCTTGTACTTTTTTCAGTGCTATAGCGTTTATGCTATTTATGGCAGTTACACTATTTGTTTGTTCATTAATTACATCTGAATTATTTATAGCTTGATCAATATTTCTTTGAGCTTTAATAACCTCTTCTTCAATTTTTTGTTTGGCCACGTCTTTTTCTTCTTTTGTTGTTGAATTATCTTGATCAATTTGTTTTTTTCTAGTAATTGCTGCTTCATTTATTGCTTGTCTTGCTTCTGCTTTCTTAACTACTTCTGCTTGAATATTGTCGATGATAGTTTGACCAGATATTTTAGCTTTATCTACTGCACTATTAGTTGTTGCTTGATTAATATTCTCTTTTGCTTTTGTAGCTTCTTCATCTACTTTTTGTTTTGCTGCCTCTTTTTCTTCTATAGTAGCATCTGGGATTTGATCGATTTTAGTCTTTTTAACTCTTGTTACTTCATCAATTGCTCGTCTTGCTTCTGCTTTTTTAACCACTTCTGGTTGGATATTATTTATCGCAATATTTCCAGTTACTTTTTCTTGATCTACTGTGTCGTTTGTCATAGCTTGATCAATATTGTCTTTTGCTTTTGTAGCTTCTTCATCTACTTTTTGTTTTGCTGCCTCTTTTTCTTCTATAGTAGCATCTGGGATTTG